>JBBIGX010000104.1:0-5115 GCA_037447315.1 Gallionellaceae bacterium
TAGCTGGCGTAGGGGTACACCTTGCGCAGGCCGATGAGGTAGTCATCCGCTGCTTGGTCGATGGGCGTGTCGGCGTTCTTGCCGATGTTGATGCCGAGGATGCCCTTGTATTTCGCGCGCTTCACGTTGGCGATGAGGGCGTCCACACCGCCGTTGTTGAAGCCCATGCGGTTGATGATGCCCTGCGCCTCGGGGAGGCGGAACATGCGCGGTTTGGGGTTGCCGGGCTGGGCGCGCGGGGTGACGGTACCGATCTCGATGAAGCCGAAGCCGAAGGCAGCGAGCGCGTCGATGACTTCGCCGTTCTTGTCCAGGCCCGCCGCGAGGCCGACCGGATTGGGAAAAGTGAGGCCCATCACCGTGCGCGGATCGTCCGCCGGGCGTTTGAACATCATCGACGTGAGCCCCAGACACTGCGCGGTTTTCAGGCCGTCGAGGGTGGCGTGGTGGGCGGTCTCGGCATCAAGTGCGAACAGGGCGGGACGGAACAACTGGAAGAATGACATCACTGCACTTTCTTGGTGACAACAGGAATAGGAAAGGATTTGCGTTTGAACACTTCGCCGCGCGTTTTGCCGCGCCAGAATTCGGCGATCACATCGCCCAGTTGCAGGCACAGCAGGCCGAACAGCGCGTAGCCGAGTTGGGCGAAGAAGGCGCTGGGAAGTTGCACGATCAGCGTGCCGCCGCCGAGGCGGAACGCCAGCACGGCGATGTTGCATACCAGCAAGCCGGACAGCGCGGCACACAGCACGCGCCCCCAGTCACCGTTTGCCAGCTCGGCGAAGATGCTGCGTTCGTGCCACATCAGTTGCAAGACGACCAGTAGCAGCAAGGGAGATGCCCACAGCAGCCAGAACAGTGGATCCGGCCAGGCTGCGCCGCCCATCAGTCCGAGCAGGGCGAACGGTGCCAGCAGGTTGACGGTGTGATTGCCGGAAAGCGCGGGCAGCGCAGGCAGGCGTGCCAGCCGTTGCAACATGCCTGGCAGACTGGCGAGCAGGGTGCGCAGACCGAGCACGGTCGGCAGCAGCAGGGCGAACAACAGCGTCAGCGCCAGCATGCCGGTGATGTCGAGCGCGCCGGGTGCCAGCCAGCTTTCGGTGTATCGATTCAGGTACAGCAGCAGCCAGCCGCACGCGGCACCCGCGCCATTCAGCGCCAGAAGATATTTGCGTTGCAGTTTGAGCAGCGAGCGCTGGCGGTTGCCGCCGAACTCGACAGCCAGGAACAACGCCAGCACAGCGGCCAGCGCAGTCAGGATCGGCGCAAGGGGCTGGACAGTGGATTCGCCATAAGCCCATGCGTTCTCATTGTCTGCCAGCCAATGTCCGGCAAAGGGCAAAGCCAGTATCAGAGCTGCGAACAGTGCGAGTCGGATCATCATGTGCGGTCTCCTGTTTCAAGTCGTTGCCAGTGTCCGTCGCGCAGTCCCTGCAGCGGTCGGAAAGCGGCCTTGTAGCGCATCTTGCGGCTGTCCCTGATCCAGTAGCCGAGATAGAGCCAGGGCAGGCCCAGTTTGCGGCACAGTTCGATCTGCCACAGCACGTTGTAGGTGCCGAAGCTGGCACCCGGCACGTCCGGGTCGTAGAAGGTGTAGACGGCGGACAGGCCATCCTTCAGCACGTCGACGATGCTGACCATGCGCAGCGTGCCTTCTTCGCGGAACGCTACCAGCAGGCTGTCCACGTGGCTCTGCAGCAGGAAGTTGCGATACTGCTCCGGATCGTCGTCGGCCATGCCGCCCCCGGCGTGGCGCGCCTGCTGGTAGCGGCGGTAGAGCTCGAAGTATTCCGGCTGGTCCTGCAGCGGCAACAGTTCCACCTGCAGGCCGGCATGCCGTTTCCAGCTGCGGCGCTGCGAGCGCGTCGGGGCGAAGGCCTGCACATCCACGCGCACCGGCACGCACTGGCGGCAGGTGTCGCAGCGCGGGCGATAGGTGAAGGTGCCGCTGCGGCGGAAGCCTTGGCGCACCAGCTCGGAATACACCTGCGTGTTGATGAGGAAGGAAGGCGTGGCCACCTGCGAGCGCGCCTCCAGCCCTTCCAGGTAGCTGCACGGATAGGGAGCCGTGAGATACAGCTGGAGCGAGGAGAGCGGGATGTCGTTGAGCAGGCTCATGCAGGGACGGTAGCGGATGGTGGCGTGAGTTTACCAATTTCCGCGCCTTCGGCGGCGCACCTGCGGTGTAACAGGCCGTTGAAAAACGTAGCGAGGATGGCCAGATGCAAGGCGCACGGAGCGCAGCGACCGAGACATATCAAGTAGATAGGCGAGGGAGCGCGCACCGCGCAACGCCGCAGATGGCCTACCGCAGTAGTTTTTCGACGGCCTGGTAAACGGTTCACCACGGCAGGATAGTGAAGCTCCAAGGCGCTTCCGGGCCCGGCATGGCGGTCAGCCGTTGCAGGGGTTCGAGGAATTCCGCGCGCGGGATCTCGCGCGCGCCGAGCGAGGCCAGATGGGCGGTTTTCATCTGGCAATCGATCATGCCGAAGTCCCACTGTTGCAGCTGGCGGCACAGGTGGGCCAGCGCGATCTTGGAAGCGTCCGTGCGGCGGCTGAACATGGATTCGCCGTAGAACATGCGGCCGATGCCTATACCGTACAGTCCGCCTGCCAGCTCGCCTTCCATCCATACCTCCACGGAATGCGCGTACCCCATGCGGTGCAGGGTGCAATAGGCCACAACCATTTCCTCCACGATCCAGGTGCCATCCTGTCCGCGGCGCGGGGCGGCGCAGGCGCGCATCACCTGTTCGAACGCGGTATCGGTGCGCACCTCGTAAGCGCCCTTGCGCAAGGTCTTGCGCAGCGAATGCGACATCTTGAACGCGTGCGGGAACAGCACCATGCGCGGGTCCGGGCTCCACCACAGGATGGGGTCGCCCTCGCCGAACCAGGGGAAGATGCCATGCCGGTAGGCCGAGAGCAGGCGTTGCGGCGACAGGTCGCCGCCGGCGGCGAGCAGGCCGTTGGGCTGGGTGAGCGCCTCGCGCACGGGAGGGAAGGGCGTGTCCGGCAATAACCAGGGAATCATGCTGACGAGAATAGTGCAATTTCATCCGCGCATGTCCGGATTTCGACATTTGGCGCCTGGAGGCAGCCCGGTGTGCCGCATAACATACGGGATATATAGGCCATTCGGCATATGGGCAGCGCGCACGAAATGTGCTTATATGCGGGCCATACGTTGCAGAGGCTGGGGGGTAACAGTGGTATTGGGGTTATTTGGCAAAAAATCGGATCATCCGCTGGCGGAGATGAAATCGGCGCAGGCCTTGCTCGATGACATCCCCAAGCATGATGCAATCAAGGCGTTGGAGGAACTGACCGACTGGGTGGAAGCGCTGCGCGGACAGGCGGAGAGCTTCAAGCTCGATCATCAGTGGGCGGTGTTGCGCCTGTTCGACCAGGCTGCGCAACCACATGTGCGCAAGCTGCTGCATGATTATTTCACCCTGCAGCCCTTGTCGCAATTCCAAGAGAACCGGCTGTGGACGCTGCTGGACGGTTATTACGCGCAGAGCGACCTGGCACACTTTGATGTGCTGCAACGTTACCGCGACGGCGCCAAAGGTGCGTCCTCCATCAAGGCCGAGTTGCCCCTGCTGTGCACGCGCGGCATCGGTGCCATCGCCGGCCTGCTCAAGATGGCCGCGGCGCGCTATGCCATGGTCGACCCCGCGCTGTGGCGGCGGCTGGCGGAATATCATGCGCTGGCCGAGGCGCAGGGCATCGCCAACGAGACGGTCACCATCTATCCCGGCAGCACACAGAGTCCCGGCGAAGCCTTCGGCGTCCTGCTGCTGTGGTATGGCTGCAGCGCGGGCAACCTGAATCCGGTGCAGGAACATATCGCCGAGCGCCTGTTCACCGCCCTCGGCAAGGGGGTGCAAGTGTTCAATGCCTACAACGGCACGGCGCTGTTCATGTTCGACATGGCGCATCCCACGCCGCCGATGCGCGCCATGGCGGAGGGCAGCATCCATCCGGCCTTGCGCTACGTGGTAGCGGACAACATGCGCCAGATGCTGGACAACATGCTGAAGACGCTGGACAAGGGCATCCTGCCCGACGGACTGAACCTCTACGGGGCGAAGTTCGAGGCCGAACTGGTGCGCGACATTGCTGGCCGGCTGATGCAGGGGCTGACCCTGCCGCCGCCCACCCGCCGCACGCCGCGCCGCAAGATCAAGGTCAGCCTCAAGGTCGCCAACGGCTTCCTCAAGATGCTGGAGCACAGCGATGTCGGGCTCAACTTTGGCACGGAAGAGACCGACACCTGGGAGATCGAGGACATCAGCGCCACCGGCTTCCGCAGTGTGGTGCCGGCGGGGCGGCTGGACGGCATCAAGATCGGTTCGCTGGTCGGCAGCAAGCCGGAGGGCGTGAGCCACTGGGGAGCCGGCGTGGTGCGCCGCCTGAGCCGAGACCGCGAAGGCGCGCTGCATATCGGGGTAGAGGTGCTGAGTCCGCGCGTAGTCGGCGTGCCATTGCAGGACCGTTCCACGCGCGGGGCGGAAGGCGGGCAACTGGGTCTGTACCTGAACCGTCCGAACGACAGCAGCGGCGAAGCGTGGCTGCTGATGAAGCAGGACAGCTTCACCGCGCAGCGCAGCCTCAAGATGGAGCTGGACGGCAAGGAATACCTGTTGTTGCCGCTGGCGCTGGTGGAACGCGGCGACGACTACGACCTCGCGCGCTACCGCATGATGGAACAGGACACCGGCAGTGAGGATTGACGTCTCAGGATGTCATGCGCGCCGTCAGCCAGTGCGCGATGTCGTCGATCTCTTCCATGCACACCCAATGCGGCATGTCGTACTCATGCCAGTCCGTGGTACATCCCGCTGCCTGCAACTGCCTGTGGGCGTGGGTGCCCAGCGCATAGGGCACCACCGGGTCCTGCCGGCCGTGGGCCATGAACAGCGGCGTGTCCAGCCCGGCCGCGGTTGCCTCGGCCGCCAGCGTATCGGCCAGCGGCAGATAGGTGGACAGCGCCAGTATCCCGCCCAGAGTTTCTTCGCGGCGCAAGCCGCATTGCAGCGCGATGGCGGGACCCTTCTAGAACACCGCAAGGAAGATTTGTGGCGGCTCGATGGGGCGTGCGAT
>JBBIGX010000105.1:0-5115 GCA_037447315.1 Gallionellaceae bacterium
ACGCCTTCCGTGGCAAGACCTTCGTCATCGCCTTCGGCGGCGAGGTGGTGGCCGACGGCAAGTTCGTCGAACTGACGCATGACTTCAATCTGTTGGCCGCACTCGGCATCCGTCTGGTACTGGTGCATGGCGCACGGCCGCAGATCGAACAACATCTGGCGAAGAACAAGCTGGAGGATGCCTACCATCACGGCATCCGCATAACCGATGCCGAGACCCTGCAATGCGTGAAGGAGGCGGTCGGTCGCGTGCGGCTGGAGATCGAGGCGCTGCTTTCGATGGGACTGGCCAACTCGCCCATGGCCAACGCCGACATCCGCCTGGCCGGGGGCAACTTCATCACGGCGCAGCCCATGGGCGTGATCAACGGCGTCGACCTGATGCACACCGGCCGCGTGCGCAAGGTGGATGTGGCTGCGCTGAAGGACCGCATGGAATTCGGCGAGGTGGTGCTGCTGTCGCCGCTCGGCTATTCTCCCACCGGCGAGGTGTTCAACCTCACGCTAGAAGACGTGGCCACCACCACCGCTATCGCGCTGGATGCCGACAAGCTGGTGTTCCTGATGGACACGGACGGCGTCACCGACAAGAAGGGCAAGCTGCTGAACGAGCTCACCATCAGCCAGGCAAAGGAGATCCTCGCTTCGCGGCGCAAGCTGCCGGACGATATCGGACTGTTCCTGCCGTGCGCCGTGCGTGCCTGTGAAGCCGGCGTGGCACGCACCCATCTGATCAGCCGCCATACCGACGGCGCGCTGCTGCAGGAGTTGTTCAGCGACGAGGGTATCGGCACCATGGTGGTCGAATCCACGCTGAACACCCTGCGCGCGGCCAGCATCGAGGATGTGGGCGGCATCCTGCAATTGCTGCGCCCGCTGGAGGAGGAAGGCATCCTGGTGCGGCGCTCGCGCGAACTGCTGGAACGCGAGATCGAGCGTTTCGTGGTGCTGGAGCATGATCACCGCATCATCGGCTGTGCGGCGCTGTATCCGTTCCCCAACGAGGCATCGGCCGAGCTGGCCTGCCTCGCGGTGGACGCGCAATACCGCGACCATGGTTACGGCGAAGCCATCCTTACCCACATGAGCGCACTGGCCAGGGAGCAGGGCATGAAGAAGCTGTTCGTACTGACCACGCGTACCGCGCACTGGTTCATCGAGCGCGGCTTCAAGGAAGCGGACGTGAACCAGCTGCCGAAGGAAAAGAAGGCGCTGTACAACTACCAGCGCCGCTCCAAGGTGTTCGTGAGGAACCTGAAATGAGGCGCGGCCTGTCACCGGCGTGTAACATTGCGCCCCTATCATCAACCGGTTATGGAGAGAGACAATGACGAGAATGGTGCACTGCGTGAAACTGGGCCGCGAGGCGGAGGGGCTGGAGCGCCCGACCTATCCGGGGCCGCTGGGCCAGCGCATCTTCGACAACGTGTCGAAGGAAGCCTGGCAGGGCTGGATCAAGTTCCAGACCATGCTGGTGAATGAGAACCGCCTGAATCTGGCGGATCCCCGTGCGCGCCAGTATCTGGCGCAGCAGATGGAGAACTACTTCTTCGGGGCGGACGCGCAGATGCCGCCGGGCTACGTCCCGCCCAAAAGCTGACCTTGGCCAAGGGCAACTACATCGCGCAGAACTTCCTCAACCGTGAACTCGGCCTGCTCGAGTTCAACCGGCGCGTGCTGGCGCAGGCCGAAGATCCGGCCGTGCCGCTGCTGGAGCGCCTGCGCTACCTGTGCATCGTCAGCAGCAATCTGGATGAGTTCTTCGAGATCCGCGTCGCCGGCCTGAAGGAGCAGGTGCGCCTGAGCGGCATCCCCGCCGGACCGGACGGGCTGGGGGCGGCGCAGGTCCTCAAGCGCCTGTTCGAGCCGACGCATCAACTGATCGCGCGCCAGTACCAGCTGTTCAACGAAGAGCTGGTGCCGGCGCTGGCCGCGCAGGGCATCAAGTTCCTGCGCCGCACCCAGTGGAACGAGGCGCAGCAGGCGTGGGTGAAGGATTTCTTTCTGCGCGAAGTGATGCCGGTGCTCACCCCCATCGGCCTCGACCCGGCGCACCCTTTTCCGCGCGTGCTCAACAAGAGCCTGAATTTCGCTATCGAACTGCAGGGCAAGGATGCCTTCGGTCGCAACTCCGCCAAGGCCATCGTGCAGGCACCGCGCGTGCTGCCGCGTGCCATTCCCCTGCCGCCGGAAGTCGCCGGCTGTCCGCACGGCTTCGTGTTCTTGTCCTCCATCCTGCACGCGCATGTGGGCGAGCTGTTCGCCGGCATGGAAGTGAAAGGCTGCTACCAATTCCGTGTCACGCGTAACAGCGACCTGTTCGTCGACGAGGAGGAGGTGAAGAACCTGCGCGTCAGCCTGCAGGGGGAGTTGCCGCAGCGCCATTTCGGCGACGCGGTGCGGCTGGAAGTGGCGGACAACTGCCCGCCTGAACTGGCCGAGTTCCTGTTGCAGCAATTCGAGCTGAACGCCGACGACCTCTACCGTGTGCACGGCCCGGTGAACCTGGTGCGGCTGATGGGCATTCCGGACAAGGTGGACCGGCCCGACCTCAAATTCCCGCCGTTCATCCCCGGCCTGCCGACCCTGCTGAAGAAGGGGGCGGACATGTTCAAGGCCATCCGCAAGAGCGACATCCTGCTGCACCATCCCTATCAGTCGTTCAAGCCGGTGATCGATTTCATCCAGCAGGCGGCCAGTGATCCCGATGTGGTGGCGATCAAGCAGACGGTGTATCGCACCGGTGCGGATTCCGAGCTGATGGAGGCGCCGATCGCCGCCGCCAAGCGCGGCAAGGAAGTGACCGTGGTAGTGGAGCTGCTGGCGCGCTTCGACGAAGAGGCCAACATCAACTGGGCGTCACGTCTGGAGCAGGTCGGCGCGCATGTGGTGTACGGTGTGGTGGGGCACAAGACGCATGCCAAGATGCTGATGGTGGTGCGGCGCGAAGAGAGCGGACTGCGCCGTTACGTGCACCTTGGCACCGGCAACTATCATCCGCGCACGGCGCGCCTGTACACCGACTTTGGCCTGATGACCTGCCACGAGGAGGTCTGCGCCGATGTCAACGAAGTGTTCGTGCAGCTCACCGGACTGGGCAAGGCGAGCAAGCTCAGGCACCTGTGGCAATCGCCGTTCACCCTGCATATGAAAGTGCTGGAGGCCATCCGCAACGAGATTACGCAGGCCAAGGCGGGCAAGCCGGCGCATGTGATCGCCAAGATGAACGCGCTGCTTGAACCTGAGACCATCAATGCCTTGTACGAGGCGTCACAGGCCGGGGTGAGGGTGGACCTCATCGTGCGCGGCGTGTGTGCCCTGCGACCGGGCGTGAAAGGACTGTCCGAAAATATCCGCGTGCGTTCCATCATCGGCCGCTTCCTGGAACACACGCGCATCTTCTACTTCCATAACGGTGGCAAGGAAGATATCTATCTCGCCAGCGCCGACTGGATGGACCGCAACTTCTTCCGGCGCATCGAGGTGTGCTTCCCCATCCTCGACAAGAAGCTGAAGAAGCGCGTGCTGGACGAGGGATTGACCATCTACCTCAAGGACAATTGCCAGGCATGGGAGATGGACTGCAACGGTTTCTGGCATCGCAGAAAACCGAGCCGCAGCAAAACGGTCAACGCGCAGGCCGAGCTGGCAGCGCTGCTCGGCCAGGTGCCGACGGCCGGCAACGACGAAGCCTAGCAGGCCGTTGAAAAACTACTGCGGCGGGCCATCCTCGCTACGTTTTCAACGGCCTGCTAGTGCTTCTTCGGGCGGCCGGTCTTGATCGGTGCCAGTCCCGCGAGTACGCGCTTGAACTGCGCTGCCGTGCATTTGTCCAGTAGCTGCAGTTCGGCGCGCAGCAGCGCGCTCTTCTTCACCGGCGTGCCTGCATCATGCGCGCGCCTTCATCTTGGCGATCAGTGCGTAATCTTCCTGCGGCATGCTGAAGCTGTCGCGCACCACCTTGATCTTCTCCGGTGCGGCTTTCGCCTTGGCGGGCTTGCGTGCGATGGGCGTGCGCTTCTTTGCAGCGGATGTGGCCATGTTCCGGCCTCCTTGTGGTGATGGCAAATCCAGTATAGACGGTATATCCTGCTGACACGACTGTAATATTTGCAGGAGCGCATCATGGAGTTGATCCTCTGGCGCCATGCCGAAGCGGAAGACGGCTCGCCCGATTTCGAACGTGAACTGACCGGCAAGGGACACAAGCAGGCCGAGAAGATGGCCGCCTTCCTGCGCTCCCGCCTGCCTGAACATACGCGCATCTTGGTCAGCCCGGCCCGGCGCACGCAGCAGACCGCACAGGCACTCACCAAACACTACATCACCGAAGCCGCGATTGGCACTTCCGCCACGCCGCAGGGCGTGCTCGATGCCATCGGCTGGCCGGATGCCGGCGGCACCGTACTGCTGGTCGGTCACCAGCCGACCCTTGGGCAGATCGCCGCCCTGTTGCTCGCCGATTCGAGCGGCGGTTTCAGCGTCAAGAAGGGGGCGGTGTGGTGGCTGGCGCGCAAACCGAACGAAGGGGACTATCAGACCAGCCTGAAGCTGGTCATCGGCCCCGAGAACCTGTAGACATCGAGAAGGAGAATGTCATGTTTGAATCCGCCGAACTCGGACACAAGATCGACAAGGCCACGTACGATGCCGAGGTGCCCAAGCTGCGCGAGGCGCTGCTGGATGCACAGATGGAACTGGCCAAGCAGGCCAAATTCCCCGTCATCATCCTGATCGGCGGCGTCGATGGCGCGGGGCGCGGTGAGACGGTCAACCTGCTCAACGAATGGATGGACCCGCGCTTCCTGCAGACGCACGGCATGGGTGAGCCTTCGGACGAGGAGCTGGACCGGCCCATGATGTGGCGCTTCTGGCGCGCGCTGCCGCCCAAGGGCCGCATCGGCATCTTCCTCGGTTCCTGGTACACCTGGCCCATCCTCAACCGCGTGCGCGGCCTGACCAAGAACGCCGACCTCGACCAGAGCTTGGAGCGTGCCAAGCGTCTGGAGAAGATGCTGGTGGATGAAGGCGCGCTGGTGCTCAAGTTCTGGATGCACCTGTCCAAGGAAAAGCAGAAGAAACGCCTGCAGTCGCTGGAGAAGGACCACAAGACGCG
>JBBIGX010000106.1:0-2714 GCA_037447315.1 Gallionellaceae bacterium
CGCGTCCGCCCAAGCCGGCCCCGGTCAGCCAGCAGGCCGAGCCGCCCAAGGATGAGACACCGACGGCCACGGTCACCGACCAGCCGGCCAAAGGACTCTGATACGACACATGCGGGGGCTTGGCCCCCGTTCTTTTTATGCTGCATTGCGGAATCCATCGTTTCGATCTGTCCCGTCCGCTGGTGATGGGGATCGTCAACGTCACACCTGACTCCTTTTCGGATGGCGGGCGCCATGCCTCGACGGCGCTGGCGCTGGCGCATGCGCAGCAACTCATCGCCGATGGTGCGGACATCCTGGATATCGGCGGCGAATCTACACGTCCCGGTGCGACCGAAGTCAGCGAACAGGAAGAGCTGGATCGCGTCCTGCCGGTCATCGAAGGGCTGCGTGGCAGTCCTGTCCCCCTTTCCATCGATACCTGGAAGCCGGGTGTGATGCGCGCAGCGCTGGCAGCCGGAGCCAGCCTGGTCAACGATGTGAACGCGCTGCAGGCCGACGGCGCGCTGCAGGTGGTCGCCGCGAGCGATGCGGCGGTGTGCCTGATGCACAAGCAGGGCACGCCGCAGACCATGCAGCAGCAACCGCACTATGCGGATGTGGTCGGGGAGGTGGGTAGCTTCCTGCGCGCACGGGTCGCGGCCGCAGAGCAGGCCGGGATCGCGCGAACGCGCATCGTGATCGATCCAGGTTTCGGTTTCGGCAAGACGCTGGCGCATAATCTCGCCTTGTTGCGGAATCTTCGGGAGTTCGGCGCATTGGGGGTGCCCGTGCTGGTCGGCCTGTCGCGCAAGTCCATGCTGGGGGCGATCACCGGGCGGGGCGTGGATGAACGGCTGGTGCCGAGCGTGGTGTCCGCCGTGCTGGCGGTACAGCGGGGGGCGGCCATCGTGCGCGTGCATGACGTGCGCGAGATGGTGGATGCGTTGAAGGTTTTGAATGCACTGAACGAGGGTGAGTGATGAGCAGGAAATATTTCGGTACCGCCGGCGGGCGCGGCAAGGTGGGCGAGCAGCCCATCACACCGCAGTTCGTGATGCATCTGGGCTATGCGGCGGGCAAGGTGCTGGCCCAGGCGGAGCATGCCCAGGGCGAGCGTCCGGCCGTGCTGATCGGCAAGGACACGCGCATCTCGGGCTACATGCTGGAATCGGCGCTGGAGGCTGGCCTGATCGCGGCGGGCATCGACGTTTATCTCGCGGGGCCGGTGCCGACGCCGGCGGTGGCCTACCTGACCCGCGCCCTGCGCCTGCAGGCCGGGGTGGTTATTTCCGCCTCGCACAATCCGTTCGAGGACAACGGCATCAAGTTTTTTTCCGGCAGCGGCGAGAAACTGCCCGATGCGGTCGAGCTGGCCATCGAGGCGGCACTGGATGAGCCGATGCAGACCAATTCTTCCGAGCATCTGGGCAAGGCCAAACGCATCGACGATGCGGTGGGACGCTACATCGAATTCTGCAAGAGCACCTTCCCCAATGAGATGGACCTGCGTGGCATGAGGATCGTGGTGGACAGTGCGCACGGCGCGACCTACCACATCGCGCGCCATGTGTTCCACGAGCTCGGAGCGGATGTGGTGGCCATCGGCGCCGAACCGAACGGTCTCAACATCAACGACGGTTGCGGTGCGACTAAACCCCAAGCCCTGCAGAAGGCCGTGATCGAACACAAGGCCGATATCGGTATCGCTCTGGATGGTGACGGAGACCGCCTCATCATGGTGGATGCGGCAGGCAAACTCTACGATGGCGACCAGCTGCTGTATGTCATCGCCAAGCACCGCCATGCCGAGGGGGCGATGAAAGGCGGCGTGGTCGGCACGCTGATGACCAACCTCGCGTTCGAGCATGCCATGCAGCGTCTGGGCATCCCTTTCGCCCGCGCCAAGGTGGGCGACCGCTATGTGATGGAGATGCTGCAGGAGCACAAATGGCAGCTCGGCGGCGAGAACTCCGGCCATATCATCTGCCTGGACAAGCACAGCACCGGCGATGGACTGGTGTCGGCATTGCAGGTTTTGCATGCCTTGCGCATGAAGAAACAGACACTGGCCGAAGCGGCGGGTGACCTGCATATGTATCCGCAGGTGCTGATCAATGTGAAAGTCGCGAAGAAGCAGGATTTCACCAGTCATCCCGCAGTGAAGCATGCCGTGGATGCCGCCGAGATCATGCTGGATGGCAAGGGGCGCGTGCTGTTGCGGCCTTCCGGCACCGAGCCGCTGCTGCGCGTGATGGTGGAGGGCGAGGAGAGCGAGAAGGTCAAGCTGTGCGCGGAGAAGATCGCGGAAGCAGTGAAGGCTGCTGCGGCCTGACGGTTCTGTCTTCGGGTTGGCATGAAAAACGCCGGGCGACGCCCGGCGTTTTTCATTGGTGGTTTGCTTAACCGAAGCGGCCAGTAATGTAATCTTCCGTCTCTTTGCGTTTCGGGTTGGTGAACACGGTGCTGGTGTCGCCGAACTCGATCAGGTTACCCAGGTACATATAGGCGGTGTAGTCGGAGATACGTGCCGCCTGCTGCATGTTGTGTGTGACGATGACGATGGTGAAGTCTTTCTTCAGCTCGTCGATCAGTTTCTCGATGTGCGCGGTGGAGATGGGGTCGAGCGCGGAGGTCGGCTCGTCCAGGAGCAGCACCTGCGGTTTGACGGCGATGGCGCGCGCGATGCACAGGCGCTGTTGCTGGCCGCCGGACAGGCTGGTGCCGCTCTGCTT
>JBBIGX010000106.1:2738-5105 GCA_037447315.1 Gallionellaceae bacterium
AGCGCTGCCTTCTTCAGTGCCCATTCGACGCGCTCGTCCATCTCGTTGCGGCTCAGTCGCTCATACAGCTTCACGCCGAAGGCGATGTTGTCGTAGATGGACATCGGGAACGGTGTCGGTTTCTGGAACACCATGCCGATCTTGGCGCGCAGCATGTTCAGGTCCTGTTTCGGGTCGAGCACGTTGTTGCCGTCCAGCAGGATCTGGCCGGTGGCCTTCTGCTTCGGATAGAGCTGGTACATGCGGTTGAAGGTGCGCAGCAGGGTGGATTTGCCGCAACCGGACGGGCCGATGAAGGCGGTCACCATCTTGTCTGCGATGTCCAGGTTGATGTCCTTGAGCGCGCGGTAGTTGCCATAGAAGAAGTTAAGATCCCGGACGATGACCTAGGGTTTGGTGACTTTTTCTGTCTTGATATGTGGCATTTTCGGTGATTCCAGTTATCAATGTGTGGTGGCGCTCTGGCGGAACAGGATGCGCGCCAGGATGTTGAGGGTGAGCACGCTCAGGGTGATCAGCAGCGCGCCGGCCCAGGCCAGGTGCTGCCAATCCTCATAGGGACTCATGGCGAACTGGAAGATCACCACCGGCAGGTTGGCCAGCGGGCTGTCCATGTCGGCGCTCCAGAACTGGTTGTTCAGGGCAGTGAACAGCAAGGGGGCGGTCTCGCCGCTGATGCGCGCGATGGCCAGCATGATGCCGGTGATGATGCCGGCGCGCGCCGCACGCAGGGTGACGAAAGTGACGATCTTCCATTGCGGTGCGCCCAGCGCGGCGGCCGCTTCGCGCAGCGTGTTGGGAATCAGGCGCAGCATGTTCTCGGTGGTGCGGATCACGATGGGGATGACGATGATGGCCAGCGCCAGCGCCCCGGCCCAGCCGGAGAAGTGTCCGACGCGAATGACATACACCTCGTAGACGAACAGGCCGATGACGATGGAAGGCGCGGACAGCAGGATGTCATTGATGAAACGGGTGACCGGCGCCAGCCAGCCGCGCTGGCCGAACTCGGCGAGGTAGGTGCCGGCCAGGATGCCGATGGGGGTGCCGATCAGCGTGCCGACCAGGCTCATGATCAGCGTGCCGGCGATGGCGTTGAGCAGGCCGCCATCGCTGCCGGGCGGTGGCGTCATCTGCGCAAAGACGGCCGGGGTCAGAGCGGTCAGGCCGTGGCTGAACAGGGTGATCAGGATCCAGCACAGCCAGAACAGGCCGAAGGCCATGGCCAGCATGGACACCAGCAGGCCGGTGGCGTTGATGATGCGGCGTCGGGTATAGAGTGGCAGCATGATGTCAGGTGGTCTGGCCTTCGCGCTTGCCCAGCTTGTGCAGCATCAGGCGCGCGAGCGACAGGACGACGAAAGTGATGAAGAACAGGATCAGGCCCAGTTCGATCAGAGCCGAGGTATACAGGTCGCCGACGGCTTCGGTGAATTCGTTGGCCAGTGCCGAGGAGATGCTGTTCCCGGGCATCAGCAGCGATTTGCTCAGTTCATGCGCATTGCCGATGACGAAGGTGACGGCCATGGTCTCGCCCAGTGCGCGCCCCAAGCCGAGCATGATGCCGCCGACCACGCCGATGCGCGTATAGGGCAGCACGACTTTCCATACCACTTCCCAGGTGGTGGCACCGACGCCGTAGGCGGATTCCTTCAGCATCGGCGGCACGACCTCGAACACGTCGCGCATCACCGAGGCGATGAAGGGGATGATCATGATGGCGAGGATGATGCCGGCGGTGAGGACGCCGATGCCCATCGGCGGGCCGGAGAAGAACGGCCCGATCATGGGCATGGTACCGATGTGGTCGTTGATCCACGGTTCGAAATGGTCGGCGAACAGGGGAGCGAACACGAACAGCCCCCACATGCCGTAGATGATGCTGGGGATGCCCGCCAGCAGTTCCACGGCGATGCCGAGCGGGCGGCGCAGGATGCGCGGCGACAGCTCGGTAAGAAAGATGGCGATGCCGAAACTGACCGGGATGCCGATCAGCAGGGCGATCGCGGAGGTGACCAGTGTGCCGACGATGGGCACCAGCGCGCCGAACTCTTCGGTGACGGGGTTCCACTCGGAACTGGTCAGGAAGCCGAAGCCGAAAGCCTGGATGGCCGGCAGGCTGCCGATGACCAAGGAGACGATGATGGCGAGCAGCAGCGCGAGCACGGCGTGCGAGTTGTCTCCCGAGTCCTCGTCGATCGCGAGGATCTCGAACGCGAGACCGAGGCCGCGCAGGTGCTCGGCGGTGCGGCGCACCGCGATCCCGACGAACTCTTCGTCGTCTCCGAACGGCAAGATGACGGAGACGTCGAACCGCGGACTGTCAGACATCGGCAGCGGAGTTAGCAGCAAGTGTGCCGCCATGAA
>JBBIGX010000107.1:0-5074 GCA_037447315.1 Gallionellaceae bacterium
CTCCTTCCACTCCCGCGCAGGACACGCAGCAACAGACGCCGGCCGCACCGCGTGGCGCAGGCCATTTGCTGGCGGCATGGATGGCGCGCCTGTCGCTGACCCAGCTTACCTTGGCGGTACTGGTGGTGATCTTCTTCTGGCAATGGCTGGACGCGCACCGCCGCATCGCCCAGCTGCAGGAGACGGTGGCGCAGCGCCTGAACGAAGTGGCGGGCAGCAATCTGGCGACCCGGACCTTGCTGGCGCAAAGCCAGGAACAGGTGCGTGAATTGGGCGGCAAGCTCAGCGTGCTGGAGAACCGCTATGCCGAGATGCAGGCGCAACGTGCGGTGCTGGACGCGCTGTACCAAGACATGACCAGCAACCGCGACGCCGGCGTGCTGGCGGACGTGGAGCAGGTGTTGCTGCTGGCCGACCAGCAGTTGCAGTTGTCCGCCAACGTCAAGGCGGCGCTGATCGCGCTGCAGAATGCCGACAGCCGTTTGCAACGGCTCGATCGTCCGGGCTTTGGCGATCTGCGCAAACGTATCGGGCGCGACATCGAACGGCTGCGCGCGCTGCCCGAGGTCGACCTGCCGGCGCTCAACCGCGAGCTGGAAAGTCTGATCGCGGCCGTGGACCGATTGCCGCTGCCGCAGGACGTGCGTCCCCGTGCGGTTGCGGAGCCGGTCGCGGACACCATGGAAGGCAATCTGTGGCAGCGCTTCTGGCGCGAACTGTGGCGGGAACTACGCCAGCTGATCCGCATCGAGGACACACGCCAGGCCGAGATGCCGCTGTTGTCGCCCGAGCAATCGTTCTTTCTGCGCGAGAACCTGAAGTTGCGTCTGTTCTCCGCACGGTTGTCGCTGTTGTCCCATGACCAGTCCGGTCTGCGCCGCGAGATGAAGACCGTGCAGGGCTGGGTGCGCCGTTACTGCGACACCACGGCGGCCGAGACGCAGCGGGTGCTGGCCGATATGCAAAAGCTGGCTGCCGCCGACATCGTGATCGCCGTGCCGGACATCAGTGCCACGCTGGAGGCGGTGCGCCACCAGCGTGCTGCGCAGGAGCGGAGTATCAAATGAGATCGCTGTTCTGGCTGCTCGGCCTGTTCGCGGCGGCGGCGGCCATCGCCGTACTGGCGCGCAATCCGGGCTATGTGCTGCTGGTCTATCCCCCGTGGCGGGTCGAACTCTCGCTCACCCTGTTCGTGTCGCTGTTCCTGCTGGCGCTGATTGCGGGCTACCTGTTGTTGCGCCTGCTCGCCGGCGCGCTGAGCCTGCCCGACTATGTGCGCAGTTTCCGCGCCGCGCGCGCGCAGAAGAAAGGCCGTGCCGCCATGCTGACCGCGCTGACCGCCTATTTCGAGGGACGCTATGCCGTGGCCGAGAAGGCGGCGGAGCGCGCCGTTGCCCTGGGCGAGAGTACCGCGCTGAATGCCATCGTGGCGGCGCGCGCGGCGCACGAGCTGCGCCAGTTCGACAAGCGCGATGCCTATCTGGAAGCGGCCAAGGGCAGGACGCCGGGCGAGGATACCTTGCGTCTGATGGCGCAGGCGCAGTTCGATCTGGAGCAGCGCCGGCCACAGGAAGCGCTGGTCGCGCTGAAATCCTTGCCCGGCAGTGCGCAGCGCAAGCATATCGGGGCGCTCACGCTGGAATTGAAGGCCCAGCAGCAGGCGCGCAACTGGGATGCCGTGCTGGAGGTGGCGGACCAGCTGGAGAAACGCAACGGTGCGCACCACGCCATGGCGGAGCAGATGCGGCAACAGGCCTGGCTGGAGAAGCTGCGTGCGTGCGCCGAGGATGGCCGGTCATTGCGCGCGCTGTGGAAGGAGATGCCCGCAGCAATCAGGCACCGGCCGCGCATCACGGCCAAGGCGGCGCGCATTTTCATGCGCCTGGGCGAATGCGCGATGGCGCGCAATCTGCTGACCGAGGCGCTGGACGAGGCGTGGGACAGCGATCTTGTGGCCTTGTATGGCGAATGTCTGGAGGGCAGCGTGGTGGGGCAGATTGAGCAGGCGGAACGCTGGCTGCGCCAGCATCACGACGATGCCGGTCTGCTGCTCGCCTTGGGCAAGCTATGCCTGCATCAGGAACTGTGGGGCAAGGCGCAGAGCTACCTGGATGCCAGCCTCAGCCTGCAGCCCAGCCGCGATGCCTACAACACGCTGGCAAAGCTGGCCGAAAAACAGCACCGCCCGGACGATGCGTTCAAGTACTATCAGTTGGCTACGCAGCTGACGGAGCCGGCGTCTTCGGTGCGAAAGTGAACGCGTCCGAGTAGAAGGCGCTGTCCGGCAGGCCGCGTTGTGCGGTGAAGTCGCGATGTGCGGCCTCCACCACCACCGGCGCGCCGCAGGCGTATACGTCGTAACCCGACAGGTCGGCGAAATCCTCCAGCACCGCCTGGTGCACGAAACCGCTGCGGCCGTTCCAGGCCTCGTCCGACACCACCGGTGTGAACTTGATCCCTTGTGTTTCCCAGGCGCGTATCTTGTCCAGCATGTATAAGTCGGCCGCTTTGCGCACGCCCCAGTAGAAATGCATCTCGCGTTTGAAGCCGATCTTCAGTGCGTGCTCGATGATGGCCTTGACCGGGGCGAAGCCGGTGCCGCTGGCCACGAACACGATGGGTTTGTCAGAATCCTCGCGCAGGTAGAAGGCGCCCAGCGGTCCCTTGATGCGCAGGATGTCGCGCTCCTTCATCTGCTTGAACACGTGTTCGGTGAAGCTGCCGCCGGGGATGTAGCGGACGTGCAGCTCGAGCAGTACGTCGTCGTGCGGTGCATTGGCCAGTGAGAAGCTGCGCGGCTTGTCGTCCTTCATCAGGATGTCGATGTACTGGCCGGCCAGGAATTGCAGGCGCTCGTTCGCCGGCAACTTGAGAAAGATGGCCATCACGTCGTCGGCTAGCTTATGCATCTTCTCCACGCGGCAGGGCAGCGTTTTCACCGGGATATCCTGCGCCCGTGTCACTTCATGGCTCTCGATCACCACGTCGGACAGGGGGCGCGCGCAGCAGAACAGCGCCATGCCGGCGGCCTTTTCTTCGTCGGTCAGCGCATACGCCTCGTGCTCGCCGAAATCGACCTTGCCCGCCCGCACCTTGCCTTTGCACACGCCGCATGCGCCGTTGCGGCAGCCGTAGGGCATTACCAGTCCGTGTTTCAGCGCGGCTTCCAGGATGGTCTCGCCTTCGGCGACCGGGAAGCTGTGCTGGCTGGGTTGTATCGTGGTCTTGAAGCTCATGGAGATTGGGTCCGGGTGAATGAAGGGCACGATTTTAACGCATAATCGCATCATGACTAATCTGCTCCTTGTCGGTAGTGGGGACATCGCGCGGCGTCTCATGCCTGTGCTGCCGGCGGCTTATCGCATCCATGCGCTGTTGCGCGACAGGACGAAATGCCCGGACTGGCGTGCGCGCGGCGCGATCCCCGTGTATGGTGACCTTGACGACCGGTGCACACTGGCGCGCATCGCCGGTTTGGCCGAGGTCGTGATCCACCTTGCACCGCCCCAGGCCGGGCCGGACCGCGACCTGCGCACCACCCGGCTGCTGGCGGCGTTGTCGCGCGGCAGGCTGCCACGGCGTTTCATCTACATCAGCACCAGTGGCGTGTACGGCGACCGTGGCGGGGCATGGGTGACCGAGACATCTGCCGTTGCGCCGCAATCGGCGCGCGGCCGCCTGCGGCTGGATGCGGAGCGCCAGGTTCGTGCCTGGGCGCAACGCAACGGGGTGCAGGCCAGCATCCTGCGCGTGCCCGGCATCTATGCTGCGGAGCGGCTACCATTGGAGCGTCTGCGCAGTGGCGCACCTGCCATCGTTGCGGCCGAAGACAGCTACACCAACCATATCCATGCCGACGATCTGGCGCGCATCATCGTCGCCGCCCTGCGCCACGGCAGGCACAATCGCGTGTACCACGCGGTGGATGATGAGGTGATGAAGATGGGCGATTACTTCGACCGTATCGCCGATGCGCGGGGTTTGCCGCGGCCGCCGCGCCTGCCGCGCACCGAGGTGCGGCAGGCGGTGTCGCCGGCGATGTGGTCGTTCATGGCGGAATCGCGGCGGATGAGCAACCGGCGCATGAAGGAAGAGCTCGGGGTGAGGCTGCGCTATCCGGCGCTGGATTCGGCACTGGCCGGGAAGTGATCTCGCGCCGACACGGCGCCCCTATGCGCCCCATTTTTGCACCAGCGTCTGTGTCACGCCGAGGTGGTCGAGGATGCGTGCCACCACGAAATCCACCATATCTTGCACGCTTTGCGGATGATGGTAGAAGCCGGGATTGGGCGGCAGGATGACGGCTCCGGCATGGGCGAGCCGGAGCATGTTCTCCAGATGGATGGCGGAGAACGGCATTTCGCGCGGCGCCAAGATCAAAGTCCGTTTTTCCTTGAGCATCACATCGGCTGCGCGGCAGATCAGGTCGTCGCTGATGCCGCCGGCGATTTTGCCCAGCGTGCCCATGGTGCAGGGGCAGACCACCATCGCATCGCCGGGATTGGAGCCGGAAGCCATGGGCGCGTACCAGTCCTGGATGCCGAACACCTTCAGCTCGCCGCTGCAGGGACCGAGGCGGCCGGCGAGCAACTGCTCCGCATCCTGCGGGCGGCTGGGCAGGGTGAAGTCCAGTTCCTGCTTGGCCACGATCTGCGCCGCCTGGCTATATACCAGATGCACATGTTGCCCGCTGTGCAGCAGACATTCCAGCAGGCGCATGCCGTAGGGTAATCCGGACGCACCGGTGAAGGCGAGGGTGATGGTTTTCATGTCTTGCTTTCCTGAATCTGTTCGTCGCCATTATCCATGAATCGTGCGGCGACCAGCCCGTTCACCGTGCCGAACACCAAAGCTGCGGCAGCGAAGATGGGCAGCAGGTAGGCGATGCCGCTGTGCGGGATGAGCCACAGGTAGACAACTAGCATCTGCCCGGCGATGTGGGCGAAGGCGGCGAGGATGCTGTGCGTGACCGGGCCGAAAAGACGTTGTGGCAAATGTATGGCCAGCGCCAAGACGGCGAGGCTGAACAAGGCTCCGCTGAGGCTGAGGAAGAACCCGGGGGCAAGGAAGTTGC
>JBBIGX010000108.1:0-5014 GCA_037447315.1 Gallionellaceae bacterium
CAGCGCGCCGCCCAGCGCGGCCAGCATCAGCGTGCGATAGTCCTGGCGTGTCAGTTTATGCACGGTCCCTCCGTAGTGCGTAGAGCAGGGAAGCCCTGGCCGTCACCCACAGCGCGTAGATCGCCAGCGGCGCGTCGATCAGGTAGTCCCACAGGTTGGTCGATTCCAGCATGCCGAAGCTCCAGCCGGCGAAGGCGAGCGCGACGGCCAGCGGCAGCAGGGTGAAGCCGCGCCGCATCGCCCACAGCGCTAG
The DNA here is from genome assembly GCA_037447315.1 of Gallionellaceae bacterium. Taxonomy (GTDB): domain Bacteria; phylum Pseudomonadota; class Gammaproteobacteria; order Burkholderiales; family Gallionellaceae; genus Sideroxyarcus. Next base: position 254 of record JBBIGX010000108.1, read on the forward strand.
CAGCGCCAGCATCAGGATCAGACCGTTGCCGCCGTAACCGGCGCGATAGGGGTCGAGCGGCCCCAGGCCGAGCGCGAAGGGATACAGCAGCAACGCCATCACACTCAGGAAACCCAGCAGCGCGGTGCGCTCGCGTGTGCTCCACACGGCTGGCGCAGCCGGGCGCAGCCGCGCATACAGTGCGCAGGACAGCAGCAGCAGCGTGGTGAGACTGAAGTCGCCGGTGATGCCGCGCAGCCAGCCCGCCAGCGACAAACCATGCACAGGGAACATCACCGCCACGTACGCCAGCACCGCGAAACGCAGGCGGCGCAAGGTATCCAGCCGTTGCGCGTAAGGCAGGCGCAGGGCGAGCAGCAGCCATACCAGCGCCATACCCGAGAGTCCCAGCCAGTCGGTGAACGGCATCATCGTCCCTCCCCTGCCCGCAGGCGGTTCTTCAGCCATTCCGCATCGACGCGCACATGCTTGATGAAGGTGCGGTTCCAGGTGTAGGCGATGTGGATGTCGCCGTTGCGCGTCTGGATCATGTAGGGATAAGAGAACTCGAACTGACAGCCGCCACCCGTCGCCACGCGGGGACGCGCCGACTCGACAAAGCCGGCGATCTTCTCCGGTTCCGCCTGGCGCAGCAGAAGGTCGCTACCGCGCACCAAATAGCCCACCACATCGAGACACGCCTGCTCCGGCAACTGCGCGTTGCGCAGGCCGTTCATCTCTTCCATGCGGTGCAGCTCGCGCCAGCTCGCGCCGCCGTCCTCGGACAGTTGCAAGCTCAAGGATGAGCGGCCGTGCTCGATGTCGTTCAGCACCGCCAGCAGCCTGCCATCCGCCAGTGCCAGACCGGCCACGGCCGCATCGGGATTGTGCAGTGCCGCCTTGCGCGGGGGCGACCAGTGGCGGCCGCCGTCTGCGCTGTCCATCACGATCACGCGCTTGTCGGCATCCTTGCCGGAATAGCGGTTGAGCACCAGCGCATGCTGCGCATCGCGCACCAGCACCACCGGCTGCAGCGTGCCCTGCCCGCCCGCCGCGAGCCGCTGCTTGTCGACCACCTTGCCGGTCTGATCCAGGCGCAGGATCTCGGAGAACTTGGCGATGAACTCGTGGTACACCGGCAGCCCCAGCGTACCGTCGGCATAGAAGAATGGCGCGCCCTTCACCAGCGTGCTGATGTTGATGAAGGGCGAGGTGACCAGGCGGCGCGGCGCGCTCCAGTGCTCCCCCTCATCGGCGGACGTTATCAGCGTGATCGAACTGCCCGCCCAGCCGCCCAGCGACACGGTGACATAGAACAGCCACAGCTCGCCGTTCGCTGCGCGCACCGGCACCGGGTTGCCCACCTTGGCGATGTAACGGTGCAGGCCGCGCTGCGTGCTGTCGCGCCCGGCCACGACCTGCTCGCCCCACCAGGTGTCGGCCTGCGGATCGTAGACCGCAGTATTGATGGTGACGTCGGCCGCACCCTCGCGACTGCCGGAGAACCAGAACCCGCGCACACGCCCGTCCTTCAGCTCGATCAGCGAGGCGGCATGCACCGAGGTCTGCTGGCGGCTGGAGGCGAAATGCGTCTCCAGTTTGCCCATGATCACCTTGGGTTCGGGCGGCTCGGCACGGCGGCCGCGCGGCTTCTTCTTCACCGGCGCGGGCACCGGTGCTGCCTGCACCACCGGCTCCGGCAGGCGGAAGCCGTAACCGACATGCCAGCTCGCCGCCTTGGACAGCGCCAACGCCGATACGAACAGCACGAACGCCAAAAGCACGAGGCGTCTGTATTGGACTTTCAACGACACTCCCCTTCTTCTTTTCCGTTCCCGGCCTGTGCGGCCGGGGCGCGCAACAGCCATTCGCGCACGAACAACTGCGACATCACGTCGCCGGCGAGCATGGCCCGGAGCGCTTCATCACTGTGGCGGCCGCGTATCTCCAGCCGGCTGCCGAGCACCTCGCAGTCGGCGCAGGGCTGCTCCGCCAACGGCAGTTGCACCGCGAACAGCGCATAGCGCGTCTTCAGTTCTTCCTGCGCGCGCGGCGGCTGCGCAGGGTAACCGCGCAGGGTCGCGGTCGGCAACAGGAAACGATGATCTTCGAAACCCGCGCGGAAATCGCACGGCACCCACACCTCGGCACCTTGCACCGCCTGCTGCGCGGCCGCGTCATAGCGCCCCCGCTCGCCGTCGAACGGCCTCAGGAACAAAGCCAGCAGCAGCAGCGTGAGCAGCGCCACCCCATTGCCCAGCCCGCGCGTCCAGCGCGGCACGGCCACGGCCAGGGCGGCCAGCAACACGACCAGCGCCAGCACTCCCCAGAATGCCATGCCGTACAGCCCGGCCAGTTCGGCCTGCAGATTGAAGGCGAGCCAGCCGAGCAGACCGGCCACCGCGACGGCCAGGAGCAGGCTGGCGATGAAGGCGATGCGTGGGATGCACTGCCAGTTCAGCGCCAGCAGCAGCGCGACGCCGGGCATCGCGTCGATCAGATAGCGCGCCGAGCGCTGGCTGGGCAGAGCGAAGATGACGAACAGCACGATCATCCACATCCACAGCATGCGCTCCCCGTCGCTCAGGCGGTAACGCCGCCGCCAGGCGACGATGAACAACGCCGCCACCGGAAAGGCGAGCAGCCCGGCATTGAGCGGATAGCCCAGCAGCAAGGCCCAGAGGCTGCTGCCGCCCCACAGCAGTTGCCCCCAGTAGCTGCCGCCGCGCGCCTCGAACTTGCCGGCGTTCTCGCCCAGCACGAACTCGCGCCACACCGCCTGCGGATCGGGATCGAACAGGAACCACAGCGCGAACAGCGCCAGCGCCGCACCGCCGAACAGCAGCAGCTTGGGCGCATCGTTCATCAGGAACGGACGCCAGCGGTAACGGCGCCGATAGAGGTACCACCAGGCCAGCGCCAGGCCGACCGGCACCAGCAGCGCGAACGATTTGTAGAGCAGGCCGATGCCGGTGACGACACCCAGCGCCAGCGGCACGGTAAAGCGCGAATCGAACGCGCGCTCGCGCCAGTAGAGCAGGCTGAAGAACGGCAGGAACAACCAGAACGTCTCCGCCGGATTGACCAGGTAGGGACGGCCGTAGCGATAGGTGCTGAAGAAGGCGAGGAAGGCCAGCGCGGCGGTGGCGCCCACCGCGCATTCTCCCGACAGCCGACGCCCGAGCAGGAACACCAGCCAGGCGGTGAGCAGGGTATAGATCACGCTCGGGTAGCGCAGGTGCCAGCGGTCCCATTGCGTGCCCCACTCCGTGGAAGCGATGCCCTGCCAGAACAGCAGCGGCGGCTTGGTGTTGCGCATGTTGTCCAGTTCCGACTGCAGCGGCAGCCAGTCGCCGGATTGCGCGGTGAGCCGCGCGATATGGGCATACACGTTCTCGTCGCCGTTGCGCGGAATGTGCAGGCCATCCAGCCCGTAGAAGTAGACGAACACCGCCAGCAGCAGGGCCGCGACATATTGCAGCGGTCTCGATTCGGCAAGGTGTCTCATCGGGCCGCGCAGCATGTCAGTCGACCCTGCCGCGCGCGGCCTGCGACTTGAAGCGGAAGCGACCGAAGGTCCAGATGTCGTTGAGCAGGAAGTTCAGCACGCTGGTCACGCCGATGGCGATGAAATTGGCGATCAGGTAATAGACATGCGGCGCCAGCAGGTTGGTGAACACGAACTGCAGGACGATGCTCAGCCCGCACGACACGGTATACTGCCCGAACTGCACCAGCCAGGGACGGGGGTGCAGTTCGACGCGGTCCTTCCAGGTCCATAGCCGGTTCCAGTAGAAGTTGTTCAGCGTGGCGAGGAAGATGGCGACGGCGAGCGACGCGTTGAGTTGCAGCCAGTCCACCTCCCCTGCCACGTCCGCCACATGGAACACCTGCTCCTGCATGACGTACAGCACGCCCTGGTTGACCACGATGCCCGACACGCCGACCGTGCCGAACTTGAGGAAGCGTCTGGAGAAGATACGCCGCAACAGCGACGCGGTGCGCATGCGTATCTTGAACGGCGTCATGCGGCGGATGCCCCAAGCAGGTCGCGCGCGCGCTGCAGCACCTGCTGCGGCGTGATGCGTTGCAGGCACTGGTTGTCGCCGTCGCAGGGCGAGTTGCGGTGGTTGTAGGCGGTGAGGCAAGGCGAGCAGGACAGTCCGCTGTACAGGCAATGGATGTTGGGGGCGAGCGGACTGTACAGCGCCGGCGTCTCCGGCCCGAAGAACACCAGCGTCGGCAATGCCGTGAGCGCCGCGAACTGTCCTGGTCCGCCGTCATTGGTCACCAGCAGCGCGCCACGCTGGAACACCGCCAGCAGGTGGCGCACGTTGCGCGTGTAGCCGGTGAGGTCGATGCAGTGTTCATGCCGGCAATGCGCCACGATGCGCTGCGCCAGCGGCCTCGCCTCGGGCAAGCCGATCAGCCCGACCACATAGCCTTCCTTCAGCAATGCATCGCACAACTGTTCGTAGTACTCGGGCGGCCAGGCGCGGATCGGCAGGATGCCGCCGTCGGGATATACCAGCACCAGCTTGCGGCCCGGCAACACCGGGAAATCCTTTTCCAGTTGCGCGATCTCGCGCGCCACCTCGCCCGCCTCGAACTGCAGCAGCGGCGGCGCGCCGACCTCGCCCGGCGCACGCTTGGCGACCGGCCGTCCCTGTGAACCGATGGCCTCGACCATGGTGAGGAACTGCTGTGACAAGTGCTGGTAGGGGTTGTACATCACCTTGCGGTTCATGAAGGAGCCGCGATACAGGCCTTCCTGCGTGTGCG
>JBBIGX010000109.1:0-4978 GCA_037447315.1 Gallionellaceae bacterium
GGTGCCTGCTGCATCAGCGGGCGGAACAGTCTCAGGCAGCGTTCCGCCGCATCGCGATAGCGCGTGTCGCCAGTCAGTTCGCTCAGGCGCAACAGGGCCTGGGCAGCGATGCCGTTGCCGCTGGGGGTGGCATTGTCCTGCCCGCTCTTGCTGCGCTGTATCAGGGTCTCGTGGTCGTGGCGGGTGAAGTAGAAGCCGCCGTTCACGCCGTCCTCGAAATGCGCGAGCAGGGCATCGGCCAGCTGTACCGCGAATGCCAGGTCGGCCGGGCGGAACGCGGCTTGCAGCAGTTCCAGCGCGGCCTGCAGCAGGAAGGCGTGGTCGTCGAGATAGGCGTTGAGGTGGGTCTTGCCGTCCTTGTGTGTGGCGTACAACTTGCCGTCTTGCCACAAGGTGTCGCGCACGAAATCCATGGCGCGTTGTGCCGAGCGCAACCAGTCCTCCCGCCCGAACGTGCGCGCAGCCCTGGCCATGCCGGTGATCATCAGTCCATTCCAGCTGCCGAGCAGTTTGTCGTCACGGCCGGGGCGGACGCGTCGTTCGCGTGCGGCGAACAGTTTGGCTTGCGCGGTGGCCAGTTGTCGCTCCGCCTGTTCCCGCGTCAGGCCGAGTGCTTGCGCAATGTCGGACAGCGGGCGGCTGATGCGCAGATGCCAGGCGTGGTTCTCGAAATTGGGCGTGCCATCCAATCCGTAGTAGGGTTTGACGACGGCGTATTCCGCTTCGCTCAACAGGTCGCGGATGTCGTTGCGTTGCCACACGTAGAACTTGCCTTCCTCGTGTTCCGAGTCGGCATCCAGTGAAGCGTAGTAGCCGCCTTGCGGGGCTTGCATCTCGCGCATCACCCAGCCTGCGGTCTGCTCCACGATGTGCGCGAACAGCGGATCGCGGCTGCATTGCCAGGCGTCGCTGTACAGGCCGAGCAGCAGGCCGTTGTCGTACAGCATCTTCTCGAAGTGCGGGATGTCCCAGAACGTATCCACGCTGTAACGGCAGAAGCCGCCGCCGAGTTGGTCATACAGGCCGCCTAGCGCCATCTGTTGCAGGGTGAACAGGGCGATGTGGCGGGCTTCGCTGTCGCGCTGTTTATGCGCTTGCCGCAACAGCAGGTCGAGTTCGGCCGGGTGCAGGAACTTGGGTGCGCTGCCGAAGCCGCCATATTCGCGGTCGGCATCCTGCAGCAACTGCCGCACCGCACCGGTGAGCGGTGCGCCATCGAGCGGCGCATCGTCGTGCGGGGGAACCGGCTGCAAGGCGTGGAGTGCGGCGATGAGCTGTGCGTTCTGCACGGCGAGTTCGCTGCGTCGCTCCTGGTAGACCTGTGCGATCTGCCGCAGCAGGTCGGGAAAGCCGGGCAGGCCATAGCGCGCCTGTTTGGGGAAGTAGGTGCCGCTGTAGAATGGCGTGCCGTCGGGCGACAGGAATACGGTCAGCGGCCAGCCGCCGCTGCGCCGCGTGAGCAGGTGGTGCGCGTTCTGGTAGATCTGGTCGAGGTCGGGGCGTTCCTCACGGTCCACCTTGATGTTGATGAAGTGTGCATTCATCACGGCGGCGACGTCTGCGTCCTCGAATGATTCATGCGCCATCACATGGCACCAGTGGCAGGCGGAGTAGCCGATGGAGAGCAGGATGGGCTTGTCCTCGTCGCGGGCGCGTTGCAACGCGGCGGGCGACCATGGATGCCAGTCCACCGGATTGTCGGCGTGCTGCAGCAGGTAGGGGCTGGTCTCGCCCTGCAGGTGGTTGCTCATCGGCGCAGGAGCGGCTGCAGGTGCTGCATCACGTTGTGCAGGATGCGCGGCTGCGCAGCGGCGTTCGGGTGCAGGTTGTCGGGCAGGAACTGTTCGGGCGGGATGCCTTCCAGCATGAAGGGCAGCAGCGCGATGCCATGCTTTTTCGCGAGTCGGGGGTACAGGGTGCGGAACCGTTCAGTATAGGCGGTCCCATAGTTGGGCGGCAGCTGGATGCCGAGCAGCAGCACTCTGGCGTTGGCTTTCTGCGCCTGGCGGATGAGAGCATCCAGATTCTGCTCTGTCTCGTCCAGCGGTGTGCCGCGCAGTCCGTCGTTCGCGCCCAGCTCGAGGATGACGATGGCGGGACGATGCTGTTCCAGCGCGCGGCCGATGCGACGCAGGCCACCTGCGGTGGTCTCGCCGCTGATGCTGGCATTGACCACTTCGTAACGAGGGTGATGGCTCTGCAATGCCTGTCGCAGCAGGTGCGGCCACGATGCTTCGCGCGCGATGCCGTAGCCGGCTGATAAACTGTCGCCGAACACCAGTATGTTGTTTGCCGCCTGCACGGTCAGCGACAGGGCGAGCGCGGCGGACAGCGCAATGAGCTTGAGGATGGACTTCATGGCAGCGATTGTGCAGGCAGCGGGACTCACCAAGCAAGTGATGAGCGGGGACAGTCCGCTCACCATCCTTGAGGATGTCGGTTTCAGCGTGACGGCGGGCGACAGTCTGGCCATCGTCGGCGCTTCCGGCTCGGGGAAATCCACCCTGCTCGGCTTGCTGGCGGGGCTGGATGTGCCGACGCGGGGCAGCGTGCATCTGAACTCTGTCGATCTGTTTGCGCTGGATGAAGATGGGCGCGCGCGGCTGCGCGGAGAGCTGGCTGGTTTCGTGTTCCAGTCGTTCCAGTTGCTGCCGGCGTTGAACGCACTGGAGAACGTGATGTTGCCGCTGGAACTGGCAGGTGCGAGCGATGCACGGCAGCGCGCGGAGACATCGCTGGCGCAGGTGGGCCTTGCCGCGCGTGCGCATCATCTTCCCAAACACCTCTCCGGCGGCGAGCAGCAGCGCGTGGCGCTGGCGCGGGCCTTCGTCACGCGGCCCAAGGTGCTGTTCGCCGACGAACCCACCGGCAATCTGGATGCTGCCACCGGCGCGCAGGTGATCGAACTGATGCTGGAACTCAACCGCGCGCAGGGCACGACGCTGATCCTGGTGACGCATGACGACAAACTGGCGGCGCACTGCAAGCGGCAGTTGCGGCTGGCGGCGGGACGGGTGGTGCCATGAAGCTGTTGCGACTCTCGTTCAGCCTGCTGCGTCGCGACTGGCGCGCTGGCGAGTGGCGCGTGCTGCTGCTGGCACTGGCGCTGGCGGTGGGCAGCCTCGCCACGGTCGGCCTGTTTGCAGACCGTGTGCGGCAGGCTCTGCAGCAACAGGCGCAGAGCCTGATCGGCGCCGACCTGCGCATCACGTCGACACGGCCGTTTTCGCCCGACTATCGCCGGATGGCGGCAGAGCATGGCTTGCAAGTGGTGCAGAGCCGCAGCTTTCCCAGCATGGTGTCGCATGGCGAGCGGGTGTTGCTGAGTGAGATACAGGCGGTGGAGACCGGCTATCCCTTGCGCGGCAGGATCGAGATCGACGACGGCTCTCTGCATGTGGCGCAGGCGATCCCGGCACACGGTACGGTGTGGGTGGACGAACGTCTGTTGCGGCGGCTCGACATGGAGATAGGGGACGAGGCGGTGATCGGCGCGCAGCGTTTCAGGGTGGCGGCACGCATCGTGAAGGACATTGACCAGTCCATAGGCTTTGCCAGTTTCGCGCCGCGCGTGCTGATGAACGATGCCGATCTGGCGGCCACTGGTCTGGTGCAGGAGGGCAGCCGCATCTCGTATCGCCTGATGATGGCCGGGACAGCGGCGGAGGTGAAGGCATTGAAGCCGCGCTTGCAGGAAAGGCTGAGCGGCAACGAGAAACTGGAGGATGTGCGCGATGCGCGACCGGAGATCCGCACGGCGATGGAACGTGCGGAGCATTTTCTCGGCTTGGCCGCATTGACCGCCGCCATCCTGGCCGGAGCGGCGATGGCGCTGGCGGCGCGGCGTTTCGTGCTGCGCCACCTCGACGGGTGCGCGGTGATGCGCTGTCTGGGCGCGCAGCAGGGGCAGGTGTTGCGGCTGTTCCTGTACCAGTTCCTGTTGCTCGGCGCGCTCGCCATCCTGTGCGGCGGTGTGCTGGGATATGCCACGCAGGCGCTGCTGGTGCAGAGCATCGCCAGCATGCGCGAGGCGGACCTGCCGCTGCCCGGGGTATTGCCGCTGCTGCAGGCCGGAGCGAGCGGGTTCGCATTACTGATGGGATTCGCTTTCCTGCCTTTGCTGCAATTGCGCAAGGTTTCGCCATTGCGCGTGTTGCGTCGCGAACTGGGCGCGCCGGAAGCCAGTGGCTGGCTGGTCTATGGCGGGGCGACGGGGGTGCTGGCAGGGCTGTTCCTGTGGCATGCCGGATCGGCCAAGCTGGGGCTGGCGGTGCTGGGCGGTCTGCTGGCGGGGCTGTTGGCGTTCGGCTGGCTGGCATGGCTGTCACTGCATGGTTTGTCGCGCAACGTGTACTTCCTGCGCGCGCAATGGCGGCATGCGTTCAACAACCTCGCGCGCCATGGACACAGCACGGCAGTGCAGATCGTCGCCTTGAGTCTGGGCGGGATGGCGCTGCTGGTGTTGACGCTGGTGCGCAGCGATCTGTTGCAAGGCTGGGAGAGCAGGCTGCCGCCGGAGACGCCGAACCGTTTTCTGGTGAATGTCCAGTCCGACCAGGTGGAGGCGGTGCAGGCGTTCTTCCTGCGGCAGGGATTGCCCGTGCCGACGTTGCAGCCCATGGTGCGCGGCAGGCTGGTCGCGATCAATGATCGTGCCATCAGCGGCGACAGCTATCCCGACCCGCGCGCGCGCGGCCTAGTCGAGCGCGAATTCAACCTGTCTTATATGGAGCAGATGCCGGCGTGGAACGAGCTGGTGGGCGGCCGCTGGTGGGATACGGGACAGGGGGGCGAGCTGTCGGTGGAGGAAGGGATCGCCGGGACGCTGGGCATCCGGCTCGGCGACCGGCTGACCTATGATGTGGCGGGCAGCCGCTTCACGGCGCAGGTGACCAGCCTGCGCAAGGTGGAGTGGGATTCGATGCGGGTGAACTTCTTCGTCATCGCCACGCCGCAGGTGTTGCAGGATTTCCCCGCC
>JBBIGX010000110.1:0-4942 GCA_037447315.1 Gallionellaceae bacterium
TGGCCGGGATGGCCGCCCAGCACCTTGAGGATGCGCTCCACCACCTGGATCACGTCGGTCTTGCGTTCGCGCAGATAGGCATCGTCGAACGCCTCGAACTGCGCTACCAGTTGGTCCATCTGCGTCTTCAGCGCCCATTCGGCGTTGCAGTGCTCGGCCTTCACCATCTCGCGCGCGGCATGGCTGATGTGTTCGTCGCCGAGGATCATCAGGTGCAGGTCGAGGAAGGCGTCGAACTCCGCCGCCGCCAGTTGCGGGCGGTGACCGCGCAGGCCGGTCAGCTCCTCGCGCGTGGCCTGCAGCGCCGCATCGAGGCGTGCCACCTCCTCGTCCACCAGGTGTTTGGGTAACTGGTAGTGCGCCACCTCCAGCGAGGTATGCGAGACCAGGTGGGCATGGCCGATGGCGATGCCGCTGGAGACGGGCAAGCCGTGTATCGTGAACGTCATTCGCCTTCCCCGAAGTAATCGGCGATCAACGCCTGCAACGCGGCCATCGCTTCTTCTTCCTTGTCGCCGGCGGTCTCGATGGTGATGGTGCTGCCCTTGGCGGCGGCCAGCATCATCACGCCCATGATGCTCTTGGCGTTGATGCGCTTGCCGTTGCGCGACAGCCACACCTCGCACGGGAACTGCGAGGCGAGCTGCGTCAGCTTGGCCGAGGCCCGCGCGTGCAGGCCGAGCTTGTTGATGATCTGTGCCTCCTGTTTCTGCATGCGTTGACCTTATTCCTCTTTCATCTTGACGATGCAATCGCGCCCGCCTTCCAGCGCGATGTCGGCCAGTTCCGGCATGGTCTTTTCCGGGTGGCAGACCACGCGCAGCAGCATTGGCAGGTTCACCCCGGCGACACCCACGATGTGCTCCTCGCGGCACAACTGGCGGGCCAGATTGCTCGGTGTCGCGCCGTAGATGTCGGCCAGGATGAGCACTCCCTTGCCACGGTCGAGCTGCTGGATCAGCGCGTGTCCTTCGGCCAGTTTCTGTTGCGGGTCGTCGTCTGCGTAGACCGACAGCACCTTGAGGTTGTCCGGAATCTTGCCCAGCACGTGGCGCACGCAATCCACCAGACTCTCACCCAGCGCGTTATGCGCCACCACCAGTATGCCGGCCATCACAGGACTCCCAGGATTCGTGCGAATAAAAGCGCCATGGCCAGCAGCACGAGCCAGCCGTAGCGCAACACCCCGCGCAACGCACGCGTCTTGAAGGCGTCATCGGCGTTCTCGGCATCCACCCGCGTGCGGATCTGTTTCAGCGCGTGCAGTGCCGTGCTGTGGCGGATGTTGTGCTGCAGGCGGTCGTCGGGGTTCATGGTTCGATGATGACGGGCGTCTTCGGGTCGGTGAATTCTAGCCGTTTGTGCAGGGTCTCGCTGATATGCACGCGCCCCTCGCTGTCGATCAGCAGCGCATCCAGCAAGTGCATGTCGCGCATCGCCTGGCGCCAGCCGGCGGCGCCGGCGATGAACAGCGGCTTGGAGGTGACATCGGACAACAGGCCGGCACGCTCGCCGCGCGTCAGCACGGTCACCGCCTGCACGCCCTGCGCCGGCCAGCCGGTGCGCGGGTCGATCAGGTGGCAGTAACGCTTGCCGTTCACTTCGAAATAGCGCTGGTAATCACCCGAGGTGCCGACGGCCTCGCCATCATGCAGTGCCAGTGTGGCGATGGTGCCGGGTTTGCGCGGATGCTGGATGCCGACGCGCCAGGCACGCTTGCCGTGCTTGCCGAGTGCCAGCACGTTGCCACCGATGTTGATGAGCGCGTTGGCGATGCCCTGCTCCTGCAGCAGCGACGCCGCGCGGTCCAGCGCGTAGCCTTTGGCGAAACCGCCGAGGTCCAGTTGCACCGCACGGTTGCGGCTGCCCACCTTCTCGCCTTCGGCGACCGGCGTGAACACCAGGTCGGTGGTCTGCGGGTGTGCAGCGAGCAGGGCGGCAATCTTCTTCGCGTCGGGCAGTTCGGCCTTGAAGGTGTCGTTGTGGAATCCCCACAGCGCAATCAGGCCGCCGATGGCCGGCTCGAAGGTGCCGCCGGACTGGCGCGAGAACTGCTCGGCATCCTGCAGCATGAACACCATCTCCGGCGGCAACAGCAGGTCGCGCCCTTGCGCGATGGCCTGGTTCAGTTCGCTCAGCTTTGAAGGCTGCCAGGCATGCAACAAATCGTGCAGGCGCTGGAACTCGGCCATCACCGCCGCTGCGCCCTGGCGTGCCTTGGCCTCCTCTTCGCCGTAGATGCTGACCTCGACGATGGTACCGAACACGTAAGCCTGTTCCTGGTAGAGCGGTTCCTTGCCGCAACCGGCGAGTCCCAGCAGCAGGAGCAGCGCTGCGAAAAGTCGTGTCATGCGGTCAGCTCCTCCACCTCGAGCGAAGCGGCCAGCATGGCCAGGCGCGCCACCACGCCATAGGCGTAGAAGCGGTTGGGGGTGTCGTCCGGCGCACGGGCGGGATTGGGCAGGGTGCAGCAGGCCTCGAACGCCAGCGGCTCGAAGCGCATGCCGGGTGCGTTCAGGTTCTCGTCCTGGCCGCGCTCGGTGTGCACGCGGTAGAAGCCGCCCACCACATAACGGTCGATCATGTACACCACCGGTTCCGCCACCGCGCCGTTCAGGTCCTCGAAGGTATACACGCCTTCCTGCACCAGCACGTCGGAGACCTGCAGGCCCTCCTTGACCACCGCCATCTTGTTGCGCTGCCTGCGGTTGAGGTCGCGCACCTCGCTGGCATCCTTGATCGACATCACGCCCATGCCATAGGTGCCGGCATCCGCCTTCACGATCACGAACGGGTCGGTCTTCACGCCGTACTCGGCATATTTGGCGCGCATCTGTTGCAGCACCGCGTCCACCTTGGCGGCTAGGCATTCCTCACCGGCCCGCGCATGGAAATCGACCTGGTGGCAGACATCGAAATACGGGTCGATCAGCCAGGGATCGATACCGAGCAGTTCCGCGAACTGCTGGCTCACTTGCCGGTAAGCCGCGAAATGGTGCGACTTGCGCCGGTTGTACCAGCCCGCCTGCAGCGGCGGCAGCACGGTCTGCTCCAGGTTCTGCAGGATGTCCGGCGTGCCGCCCGACAGGTCGTTGTTGAGCAGCACCACGCAGGGATCGAAACCGGCCACGCCGAGGCGGTTGCCGCTGCGCACCAGCGGTTCCAGTGTGAGGGAACTGCCGTTCGCCAGTGTCAGCAGCGTCGGCTCGGTGATCTCGGGCAACAGCGAACCGATGCGTATGTTGAGGCCGGCCTGCCGCATCACCAGGGCCAGCTGCGCCACGTTCTGCAGATAGAACTGGTTGCGCGTGTGGTTCTCCGGGATCAGCAGCATGCCGCGCGCCTCGGGGCACACCTTTTCGATGGTGCTCTGCACCGCCTGCACGCACAGCGGTACGAAATCCGGATTCAGGTTGTTGAAGCCGCCGGGGAAGAGGTTGGTGTCCACCGGTGCCAGCTTGAAGCCGCTGTTGCGCAGATCGACCGAACTGTAGAAGGGCGGCGTATGTTCCTGCCATTGCGTGCGGAACCAGTGCTCGATGGTCGGTTGCGCGGCGATGATGCGTTGCTCCAGCTCCAGCAGCGGACCTTTGAGCGCGGTGGTGAGATGGGGGACCATGGGATGCCGGTGAAAAGCGATGCGGTCATTCTAGCCGATTTGGCTGCAAACAAATGAATATGCCAGCAAGCAGCGGGCATATTCAACGGCTTTGAAACCGGCTATCATAGATCGAAATCATCCAGCTCATCGGCCACATCTTCAGCCGCATCGCGCGCGTAGTCGTTGACGAAATCCTTGACCAGGTTCATCACTTCCTTGCCCGTCAGGCCTTTGTACGGATAGTGGGCGCCGATCCAGACCCAGTTGTCGTTCCACAGGACCTGCATGGATTCCGCGTCTTCGAACTTATTCTTCCCGGCCCACTTTTCCAATGGTGCACCAACCCCCCGAACCCGGGGAGCAAGGGGCAAGGGGATGTTAGAATGCGCGCCTTCATTTTTCAGGCTTCATCATGCTTTCCACCGCAAACATCACCATGCAGTTCGGGGCCAAGCCCCTGTTCGAGAACGTCTCCGTCAAGTTCGGCGAGGGCAACCGTTACGGCCTGATCGGCGCCAACGGCTGCGGCAAGTCGACGTTCATGAAGATCCTCGGTGGCGACCTGGAGCAGACCTCGGGCGAGGTGATGCTGGACCGTGGCGAGCGTCTGGGCAAGCTGCGCCAGGACCAGTTCGCCTATGAGGACGTGCGCGTGCTGGACGTGGTGATGATGGGGCACGAAGAGATGTGGCAGGCGATGAGCGAGCGCGACGCGATCTACGCCAACCCGGATGCCTCGGAAGAGGACTACATGCGCGCCGCCGACCTGGAAGCGACCTTCGCCGAGTTCGACGGTTACACCGCCGAGGCGCGCGCAGGCGAGTTGCTGCTGGGCGTGGGCATCCCCATCGAACTGCACAACGGCCCGATGCGCGAGGTCGCGCCCGGCTTCAAGCTGCGCGTGCTGCTGGCGCAGGCGTTGTTCTCCAACCCCGACATCCTGTTGCTGGACGAGCCGACCAACAACCTGGACATCAACACCATCCGCTGGCTGGAAGGCGTGCTCAACGCGCGCAACTCGACCATGGTCATCATCTCGCACGACCGCCACTTCCTGAACAGCGTGTGTACCCACATGGCCGACCTGGACTACGGCAAGATCACCATCTATCCCGGCAATTACAACGACTACATGCTGGCTTCCACCCAGGCGCGCGAGCGGCAGCAGGCGGACAACGCCAAGGCCAAGGAGAAGATCGCCGAACTCAAGGCCTTCGTGGCGCGCTTCTCGGCGAATGCGTCCAAGGCCAAGCAGGCCACCTCGCGTGCGCGCCAGATCGAGAAGATCAAGGTCGAGGACATCAAGCCTTCCAGCCGCCAGTACCCGTTCATCCGTTTTGA
>JBBIGX010000111.1:0-4933 GCA_037447315.1 Gallionellaceae bacterium
TAGTGCTGTCGCCCAAGGCGCTGCTGAAGGAGATGGACCAGCTCGCCGCCGCCGGGGTGCAGGTCTATGAGCGTCTGCGCGTGTCCGAGGCCTGCCCGCTGATCCTGCCTTACCACGAGGCGCTGGACAAGGCGCGCGAGGCGGCCAAGGGCGCCGGCAAGATCGGCACCACCGGCCGCGGCATCGGCCCGGCCTACGAGGACAAGGTGGCGCGCCGCGCCATCCGCCTGCAGGACCTGTTCCACCGTAAACGCTTCGCCGCCAAACTGGGTGAGGTGCTGGACTACCACAACTTCGTGCTGAAGAACTACTTCAAGGCCGAGACCGTGGATTTCAACCAGACCATGGACGAGGCGCTGGCGCTGGCCGAACGCATCCAGCCGCTGGTGCTGGATGTGCCGCGTGCCTTGTATGAAGCGAACAAGGCCGGCCAGAACCTGCTGTTCGAGGGCGCGCAAGGCACCTTGCTCGACATCGATCACGGCACCTATCCCTTCGTGACTTCGAGCAACTGCATCTCCGGGGCGGCCTGCGCCGGCAGCGGCATCGGTCCGCAGAACCTGCACTATGTGCTGGGCATCACCAAGGCCTACACCACGCGCGTCGGCTCCGGCCCGTTCCCGACCGAACTGTACGACGCCGAAACCAAGCAGGACCCGATTGGCAAGATGCTGGCCGAGAAGGGGCACGAGTTCGGTTCCACCACCGGACGCGCACGTCGCTGCGGCTGGTTCGATGCGGCTGCGCTCAAGCGCTCCATCCAGATCAACGGCGTGTCCGGCCTGTGCGTGACCAAGCTGGACG
The DNA here is from genome assembly GCA_037447315.1 of Gallionellaceae bacterium. GTDB lineage: Bacteria > Pseudomonadota > Gammaproteobacteria > Burkholderiales > Gallionellaceae > Sideroxyarcus. Next base: position 805 of record JBBIGX010000111.1, read on the forward strand.
TGATGGACGGCATGGAAAAGGTGCGCATCGGTGTGGGCTACAAGATCGACGGCCAGTTCAGCGACATCCTGCCGGTGGGGGCCGATTCGCTGGTGGGGTGTGAGCCGGTGTACGAGGACATGCCGGGCTGGAGCGGCAGCACGGTCGGGGTGAAGCGCTACGAAGACCTGCCGCGCGAGGCGCGCCGCTACCTGGAACGCATCGCCGAGATCTGCGAAGTGCCGGTGGACATGGTCTCCACCGGGCCGGACCGCGACGAGACCATCGTGCTGCGTCATCAGTTCAAGGTCTGAGCCGGTGTCGGGGATGAAAAGATCAGGCACGCATCGCGACAGCGGTGCGTGTTTTCGTTTGGTGGAGGGTGCTGCAAATGAAAACGGCCCGCTTGTGCGAGCCGTCGTATTTTGGTGCCCAGGAGAAGACTCGAACTTCCACAGTGTTGCCACCGCCAGGACCTGAACCTGGTGCGTCTACCAATTCCGCCACCTGGGCATTGCTTCGAGGGTGCGCACTTTAATTGCTATAGGAATTTGTGTCAATGACAAAGAAGAAAAAAAACATCCGTGAACTCGACCCCTACCTGGAGCGGGAACGCGAACAGTATGAACATCCTCTGCCGAGCCGTGAGTATGTGCTGCAGATACTGGCCGAGAAGGGCGTGCCCATGGAACAGGACGAACTGGTCTGGCTGCTACAGATCGAGCCGGAGGAAGAGGAGCTGTTCTCGCGTCGCTTGCGTGCCATGGAGCGCGACGGCCAGATCATGCGCAACCGCAAGGGCGCGATCTGCGTGGTGGACAAGCTGGACCTCATCAAGGGCAAGGTGCAGGGGCATCCCGACGGTTTCGGTTTCCTGATCCCGGAGGACGGCAGTCCCGACCTGGTGCTTTCCGCCAAGGAGATGCACAAGGTGCTGCATGGCGATACCGTGATGGCCCGTGTCAGCGGCGAAGACCGGCGCGGACGGCGCGAGGCGAAGATCGTCGAAGTGCTGGAACATGCCAATACCCGCTTGGTCGGCCGCCTGTATGAAGAGCACGGCATCCAGTTCGTGGTGGCCGAGGACCGCCGCATCAGCCAGGACATTCTGGTGGCGCCCGGTGGCACCGGCGGCGCCAAGACCGGGCAGGTGGTGGTGCTGGAGATTCTGCAACAGCCTTCCAAACATGCGCAGCCCATCGGACGCATCGTGCAGGTGCTGGGCAACTATGCCGATCCCGGCATGGAGATCGAGATCGCGCTGCGCAAGCATGACTTGCCGCATGAATTTTCCAGGGAAGCGGAGCGCCAGGCCAAGGCCTTTGCCTCCGAAGTCCGGCCGCAGGACTATGCCGGCCGCGAGAGCGTACAGCATTTGCCGCTGGTCACCATCGACGGCGAGACCGCGCGCGACTTCGACGATGCGGTGTATTGCGAACCGAACGGCAAGGGTTACCGCCTGGTGGTGGCCATCGCCGATGTGAGTGCCTATGTGAGGCCCGGTGATGCGCTGGACAAGGAAGCGCTCGAGCGTGGCAATTCGGTGTATTTCCCGCGCCGGGTGATCCCCATGTTGCCGGAAGAACTGTCCAACGGCCTGTGCTCGCTCAATCCGAACGTCGAGCGCCTGTGCATGGTGTGCGACATGCAGGTCTCCGCCTCCGGCGAGATCTGCGACTATCGCTTCTATCCTTCGGTGATGCACTCGCAGGCGCGTCTGACCTACACCCAGGTTGCGGACATGCTGGATAACCCCAAGGGAGAGAACGCGCAGAAATATGCGGCGGTGCTGCCGCACATCCGCAACCTGCACCAGCTGTTCAAGGTGCTGCTGCAGGCGCGCGAGAAGCGCGGCGCCATCGACTTCGAGACGGTCGAGACGCAGATGATCTTCAACGACCAGGGCAAGATCGAGAAGATCGTGCCGGTGGTGCGCAACGACGCACACAAGCTGATCGAGGAGTGCATGCTGGCGGCCAACGTGTGCGCCGCAAGATTCCTGGAGAAGCACAAGCACCCCGTGCTGTATCGCATCCATGAAGGTCCGACGCCGGAGAAGCTGGAAGCGGTGCGCGAGTTCCTCAAGGAGTTCGGCCTGCAGCTGGGGGGCGGCGACGACCCGCAGGCGGGCGACTATTCCAGACTGCTCAAGCAGATCAAGGGACGTCCCGATGCCGGTCTGCTGCAGACGGTGATGCTGCGCTCGTTGCGGCAGGCGATGTACGAGCCGGAGAACGTCGGTCACTTCGGCCTGGGATACGAGGCCTATACCCATTTCACGTCGCCCATCCGCCGCTATCCGGACCTGCTGGTGCACCGCGCCATCAAGGCGGTATTGGAAGGGAAACAGTACAAGCCGCAACAGAAGTGGGACGACCTCGGCCTGCACTGTTCGATGACCGAACGCCGCGCCGACGATGCCACGCGCGACGTGGAAGCTTGGCTCAAGTGTTTCTACATGCGCGACCACCTCGGCAGCGTGTTCGACGGCACCATCTCCTCGGTCACCGGCTTCGGCCTATTTGTCTCGCTGGACGACCTTTATGTCGAAGGGCTGGTGCATGTGTCGGAGCTGGGCGCGGACTATTTCCATTTCGATGCGACGAAACACATGATGCTCGGTGAGCGCACCGGCAAACGTTACCGCCTCGGCGACCGCGTTAAGGTCAAGGTGGTGCGCGTGGACATGGAGAGCACCAAGATCGATTTCGTGCTGGAAGGGGAGCCGCAACCGGCGGTTGGCGAGGTCGATGTCGGCGCCTGGGGCGGCGGCGCGCAGAAACCCGTCCGGACGAAGAAGGGCGGCCAGCCAGCCAAGGGAGGCAAGCGCCATGGCTGAGTCTCGCATCATCCACGGTTTCCATGCGGTCACGGCACGCCTGCGCCAGAACGCGGACAGCGTGCTGGAGCTTTACCTCGATACGCAGCGCAAGGATCCGCGCGCGCGCGACCTGCTGAAGCTGGCCGAAGCCAATGGCATCATCCAGGTGGACGGCAAGCGTCTGGACGGGATGGCGGGCAACGCGCGCCATCAAGGCGTGGTCGCACGCGTGGATGCAGCGCAGAAGGTGCAGCATCTGGACGATGTGCTGGATACGCTGACCGAACCGGCCTTGCTGCTGGTGCTGGACGGGGTGCAGGATCCGCATAACCTGGGCGCCTGCCTGCGCAGTGCCGATGCCTTCGGCGTGCATGCGGTGATCGCCCCCAAGGATCGCGCGGTCGGCATCAACGCCACGGTGGAGAAAGTGGCCTGCGGCGCGGCGCAGACCGTGCCCTATATCACGGTGACCAATCTGGCGCGTACCTTGCGCGAACTGAAGGAGCGCGACATCTGGGTGGTCGGCATGGACGGCGAGGCCGAGACGGCGTTGGGCGAAGTGAAGCATGCCGGCGCCATTGCCTTGGTGCTGGGGGCGGAAGGCGAGGGCATGCGCCGTCTGACGCGCGAGACCTGCGACCAGCTGGCGCGCATCCCGATGCAGGGCAGCGTGGAGAGCCTGAACGTGTCGGTCAGCACCGGCATCTGCCTGTACGAGGCGCGCCGCATGCGGGGGCGCGCCTGATGCACACGCCCGTCCCCGCCATGCAGAAATATGATTTCTCCATCCGCACGCGCGATGGACAGCATATCGTCAGCGTGGTGATCGCCGGGCGCGACCAGGAGGATGCCGAGCGCAAGCTGCGCCAGATGTACCATCACTGCGAGGTGCTGGGATGTCAGCAGCGTTCGGCGGAAGACCATCGTCCGCAACAGGCGGTCTCGATGGAAGACATCATCACGCTGATCTCGAAATGAGCGGACGCTTATTCGAGAAAGCCGTCCGCCAGCAATTCGTCGAGTAGCGCATCGTAATCCTGTGCGCCACGGCTGTCCGGGGCGTGCTCGAAGATGGTGCGGTTCAACGCCGGACTCTCCGCCAGGCTCACGTTCTCCGAGATGCAGGTCTTGCACACGTCTCCACCGAAGCGGGCCTGGGCCTGTTCCAGCACCTCCCACGCCATGCGTCGCCTGCGGTCGAAACGGGTGAGCAGATAGCGCCGTTTCACGCGACGCTTCAGTAACGGTTCCAGCGCGTTCAGCGTCTTTTCGATGTGCTTGGCACCCTGCAGCGAAAGAGGGTCGGCCGAGATCGGTACCACCAGCCCG
>JBBIGX010000112.1:0-2633 GCA_037447315.1 Gallionellaceae bacterium
CTTCCGGGGCCGGCAAGACCAGCCTGGTCCATGCCCTGCTGAAACTCAATCCGCAGATCGGCCTCTCCGTCTCCTACACCACGCGCCCGCCGCGCACCGGCGAGGTGAATGGGCAGCATTATCATTTCATCAGCCGCGAACAGTTTCTGGAAATGGCCAAGCGCGGCGAGTTCCTGGAAAGTGCCGAGGTCTACGGCAACCTGTACGGAACTTCACAAAGGTGGATTCGCGAGGAGATGGCCAAGGATCGCGACATCCTGCTCGAGATCGACTGGCAGGGCGCCGCACAAGTGCGGCGCATCTTTCCGCAATGCGTCAGCATCTTCATCCTGCCTCCGTCGAAGGAGGCCCTGGCACAGCGACTGAAGGGGCGCGGGACAGATGACGCCACGGTGATTGCGCGCCGTCTTGCCGCAGCGCGCGACGACGTCGCCCATGTCGCTGAATTCGATTATGTTATTATCAACAACGACCTGGACAGGGCGCTGCACGAATTGGATTCCGTCGTGCGGGCGGCCCGGCTGCGCGGCTCACTGCAAGTCGCCAGACACCAGCTGCTGATCACCCAACTACAGACATTGGAGAATTGACCATGGCGCGTATCACCGTCGAAGATTGCATGACCCACATCCCCAACCGCTTTGAACTGACGCTGGCCGCCGCCTACCGTGCCCGCCAGCTGGCGAACGGTGCCCATCATCTGGTCGAGACCAGCAGGGACAAACCGACCGTCGTTGCCCTGCGCGAGATCAGCGAAGGCAAGGTCGGCATCGAGATCCTGAATCGCGGTATGGCCTGACCACAAAATCCCCGCAGGAGGCGCAAGAGGCCCATGTCACAAGCCGATGCCGAAGCGCTCCTGCAGGAAATCGCCGCCTACCTCAAGACGAAAGACGTCACACAGATCCAGGCTGCTCTGGAGTTCAGCCGGAAGGCCCACGAAGGCCAGTTGCGCCAGTCCGGCGCACCCTATGTCACTCACCCCATTGCCGTCGCGCGCATTCTGACACCCCTGCATCTGGATGCACACGCCATCATCGCCGCCCTGCTGCATGATGTCGTGGAAGATACCCAGGTCACCATCGAGCAGATTGCCGCGCAGTTCGGCCCCGCCGTCGCCAGTCTGGTCGAAGGCTTGAGCAAGATCGACAAGCTCAAGTTCGAGACCAAGGAGGATGCGCAGGCCGAGAATTTCCGCAAGATGCTGATGGCGATGGCGCGCGATGTTCGCGTGATTCTGATCAAGCTGGCCGACCGCCTGCACAACATGCGCACGCTGGATTCGGTATCCCCCCACAAGCGCGCGCGCATCGCCCGCGAGACGATGGACATCTACGCCCCCATCGCCAACCGCCTCGGCTTGAACACGATCTATCAGGAACTGCAAGACCTCAGCTTCAAATACCTGCACCCCAACCGCTATGCCGTTCTGTCGAAGGCGCTCAAGGTCGCCCGGGGCAACCGGCGCGAAGTGGTCAGCAAGATACTGGAAGCCATCGGGCAGCGGCTGGAAGCGAATCACATCAAGGCCGAAGTCAAAGGCCGCGAGAAGCACCTGTATGGCATCTACCAGAAGATGCAAAGCAAGTCGCTGGCATTCGCACAGGTGCTGGACATCTACGGCTTCCGCATCCTAGTCGACGACGTGCCCTCCTGCTACCTGGCCTTGGGCGTCCTGCATGGCCTGTACAAACCTTTCCCCGGCAAGTTCAAGGACTATATCGCCATCCCCAAAGCCAACGGCTATCAGTCCCTGCACACCACGTTGTTCGGCCCCTTCGGCACACCGATCGAGGTGCAGATTCGCACCTACGAGATGAACAAGCTGGCGGAAAGCGGTGTGGCCTCGCACTGGCTGTACAAATCTTCCGACACGCAGATCAACGAACTGCAACAAAAAACCCACCAGTGGTTGCAGAACCTGCTGGAAAACCTGGCGCAGAGCGGTGATTCGGTCGAGTTCCTGGAGCATCTCAAGATCGACCTGTTCCCGGACGAGGTCTATGTGTTCTCGCCCAAGGGCAAGATCTTCGCCATGCCGCGCGGCGCCACCACCGTCGATTTCGCCTATTCGGTGCATACCGACATTGGCAACCGCTGCGTGGCGTGCAAGGTGAACGACGAATTGGTCCCGTTACGCACCGAACTGCGCAACGGTGACCGGGTCGAGATCATCACCGCCCCCCAGGCGCACCCCAATCCCGCATGGCTGGGCTACGTGGTCACCAGCAAAGCACGCAGCGAAATCCGCCACGCCCTGAAGACCATGCACCTGAACGAGTCAGCGCGCTTGGGAGAACGCCTGCTGTCCCAGGCGTTCAACGCTCTGGGCCTGAAATTGCAGGATATGGACGATGCGCACTGGGACAGGCTGCTGCAGCAGACCGGAGTCAAAACCCGGCAGGACATCTTCGCCGACATCGGTCTGGGACGCCGTCTCAACATGGTGGTCGCCAAGCAGCTTGCCAGCATAGGCGAGACCATCTCCAGTGATGCGCTGGGCAATGCCGTCGTCACCATCCAAGGCACCGAAGGCATGGCTGTGCAGTTCGCCAAGTGCTGCCGCCCCATCCCGGGCGACCCCATCATCGGTATCATCAAAAGCGGCCAGGGGCTGGTGGTGCATACCCATG
>JBBIGX010000112.1:2643-4897 GCA_037447315.1 Gallionellaceae bacterium
CCACCCTGCGCAAAGGACGCGGCAGCGATCAGTGGCTGGATGTCGTATGGGACAAGAACATCTCGCGCACCTTCGACGTCAGCATCAAGCTGATCGTCGCCAATCGGCGCGGCGTGCTGGCCAAGGTGGCCGCCGCTATCGCCGATGCCGATTCGAACATCGAGAACGTCAATTTCAGCAACGAAGGCGAATACACCGCCACCTATTTCACGCTGCAGGTCAATAACCGCCTGCACCTCGCGAACATCATGCGCAACCTGCGCAAGATCCCGGAAGTGGTGCGCATCGCGCGCCTGAAGAACGCCGGCTAGGTCGCCTCGACCCTGAAACGCTCCAGCACCGCCAGCATGGCGCTGGCCTTGTCCAGGGTCTCCTGGAACTCGGCCTCACAGCGGGAATCCGCGACCAGTCCGCCCCCTGCCCAGCAGCGGATGCTGCCCTGCGCATGGACCATGGTACGGATCGCGATGTTGCTGTCCATCTGCCCGTCAAAGCCGAGGTATCCTATGCTGCCGCAGTAGATGCCACGCCGGTCGGGCTCCAACTGCTCGATGATCTCCATCGCGCGCTTCTTGGGCGCCCCAGTGACAGAACCGCCGGGGAAGCAGTCGCGCAACACGTCCAGCGCGTCGCATCCCGGACGAAGCCATCCTTCCACCGTACTGACCAGATGGTGCACATTGGCGTAACTTTCCAGCTCGAACAGGTGTGGCGTACGCACCGAACCGGGCAGACAACTCTTGCCCAGATCATTGCGCAACAGATCCACGATCATCAGGTTCTCCGCGCGGTCCTTCGGATTGCGACACAGTTCTGCGGCCAGCTGCGCATCGGCTCCCGCATCACTGGCGCGCGCGCGTGTCCCCTTGATCGGACGTGTCTCCACCCGCCCTTGGCGCACCTCCAGGAAACGCTCCGGGGAGGCACACAACACCTGCATATCGGGCCAATCGAGGAACGCCGCATAGGGCGCCGGACTCCGGCGGCGCAACTCCAGGTAGGCGGCCCAGGCATCTCCACTGGCTGCAGCCTCATACCGCCGCGCCAGATTCACCTGATAGCAGTCCCCTTCATGCAAATAAGACTGCACGCGATCGAAAGCCTGGGCATAGGCGACGGGATCCAGATTCGAGACCGCGCTACTTTTCACCCGGAAATCGCCGATGACCGGAACGTGCGACGGGGCCGCTTCCAGTCGGCGCCGCACCTCTGCCAAGGCAGCCTCCGTACCCGGATGCCGCAAGTGAGATACCAGCCGCGCCTCACACTCGCGATGATCGATCACGACCGCCCAGTCATAGATGCCGACCGCCATCTGCGGCAGATGCTCGCGGTCGCGCGCGCATTCGGGCAGATCCAGATAGCGTCGCGCCAGATCATATCCCCAATAGCCCAACGCCCCGCCGGCAAAGGGCTCCGCTGATGGCCCCCTGATGCGCTCGCCCAGCATGTCACGCACCAGTCCGAACGGCTCGCCAACCGATACCTGAAACTCCGTTCCGCTACGCACCTCGGTCTGTGCACCCTGCGTCACGAGGGTCGCGACCGGATCGGCGACGATGATGTCATAGCGCCCGAGTCGCGCGCTGTCCAGCCAGGCGGCCCACGGCGCTCCCCGTAGTACCGCGAAATACGGAGAGGGATCGGAGAGGTAGGGCAACGGAGCGCTATACAGCATCGGTGCTAGAATCCAGTCGAAATCGTAAAGGGATACATCACATGACTACTATCGTTGTCGTCAGGAAAGGTGGCCATGCGGCTATCGCAGCCGACACGCTGACCACATTCGGCAATACGCGGCTGCATGCCACGCATGATGCCTCGCATGACAAGATTCTACAGGTCGGAGACAGTTATGTCGGAGTCTGCGGAAGTGCGGCGCACCATCTGGTTCTGGCTAACCTCTTGGCCCGGACGCCCGACGTGAAACTGGACAGCAAGGAGGCGATCTACGAGACCTTCCGCAAACTGCATCCAGCCCTCAAGGAAGAATGCTTCCTGAATCCCAAGGAGGACGAGGAAGATCCCTACGAGTCAAGCCAGATCACCGCACTGATCGCAAATGCGAACGGGATCTTCGGCATCTATTCGATGCGCGAAGTATTCGAATACACCCAGTTCTGGGCCATCGGCTCATGGCACGAATACGCCCTCGGCGCCATGCACCAGAGATATGCCGACCTTGCGCATGCAGAAGACATCGCACGCGCAGGCGTCGAAACCGGCATCGCCTTCGACAAGAACAGCGACGCCC
>JBBIGX010000113.1:0-4897 GCA_037447315.1 Gallionellaceae bacterium
AAGAGGTGCGGGGTGCGCTGGCGCCGTTGCCAAGGGTGCGGCGGCAGGCGTAAGGTGTGCGGGTTGCGGAAAGGGGAGGTTGTCATGGGAAAGTTTCTGTTGTTTGCGGCAAGCTGGATGATGTCGGCATGGGCCTGGGCTGCGCCCGGGGCGGGTTTGATCGGGCGCTGGGATTGCCAAGGCGAAGAGGGGGCGACGGTACTCGATTTTCGTAGCGGCAACCTGCTGATCTACGATGGTTAGGAGAACAGCTACCGCATACAGGGGAATGCGATCATGATTCCCGGCCTGTTTGGCGAGGAGGCTTATCGTTTCAAGCTGCAGGGCCAGAAACTGGCCGTGACCTTTCCGGAAGGCGAGACGATCCGCTGTCAGCGTGCCGGCGGCGCCACGCAGAAACCGGGGAAGCCGCAGGCGGGCGGCAATGTTGCCGCATTGCGCGGCCGGCTGTGCCAGTGGAGCGGCTCCTCCAGCAGCTACAGCGGTACCAGTTCCAGCCGCACCCAGTCGGCACAGTTCGACGGACAGGGCAATCTGGTCTACAGCAGCGAATCATCGTTCAGCAGCAACCAGGGACTGGCTTATGGCAGCAGCGGCGGGACACGCGGGGTGTACCGGGTGCAGGGGGAGCAAGTCCTCATCCGGCTGGAGGACGGCAGCGAAGTCACCGCGACGGTCAACATGCGGCAGAACGATGGCCGCATCACGGAATTGATGATCAATGGACAACTGTGGGCGAGCGTATTGTGCGAATGAGCGGGGACAACGGATGAGCGGCAAGGCACAGCATCCCGAGATCCGTCCCGGCCAGTCCGTCGAACTGCTGAAGGCGCTGCACATCCTCACGCGCGACGGCAGGATGAACCAGGATTCGCGGCGCAAGCTGAAGCAGGTGTACCATCTGTACCAGTTCATTGAGCCGTTGTTGCAGGAGGTGAAGAATGCGCGCGATGCGCTGACGCTGGTCGACCATGGCGCGGGCAAGTCGTATCTGGGCTTCATCCTGTACGACCTGTTCTTCAAGGCATTGAACGATGCTTCGCATATCTACGGCATCGAGACCCGCGAAGAGCTGGTCGCGCATTCGCGAGAACTGGCGCAGCGACTGGGTTTTGGCGGCATGTCCTTCCTCAACCTCTCGGTGGCCGATTCCATCGCTTCGGACACGTTGCCGGCGCAAGTGGACGTCGTGACCGCGCTGCACGCCTGCAACACCGCGACCGACGATGCCATCCGTTTCGCGCTGGCGAAGCAGGCCCGGCATATCGTGCTGGTGCCATGCTGCCAGGCCGAGGTGGCGGCCGAATTGCGCAAGAACAAGGGCGCGGCATTGAAGCACACGCTGACCGAACTGTGGCGGCATCCCATCCACACCCGCGAGTTCGGCAGCCATGCCACCAACGTGCTGCGCTGCCTGCAACTGGAGGCGCACGGCTACCAGGTGACGGTCACCGAGCTGGTGGGCTGGGAACATTCGATGAAGAACGAGCTGATCATCGCCAGCTACAAGGACCTGCCGCGCCAGAAAGCGGCACAGCGATTGAAGGAGATGCTTGCTCTGCTCGGACTCGAAGCACTGAGCGGGCGATTCTTTACGGAGTGAACATGCAGGCGAACGCGCAACAGAACAACCATTACCAGCGCATCGGCGGTGAGGCCGGGGTGCGCAAGCTGGTGAAACGTTTCTACGAACTGATGGATCAGTTGCCCGAGGCGCACCGCATCCGCCAGATGCATCCCATCAGCCTGAAGAATTCCGAGGACAAGCTGTTCATGTTCCTCTCCGGCTGGATGGGTGGGCCGCAACTGTATGTGGAGAAGTTCGGCCATCCGCGCCTGCGCCAGCGCCACTTGCCATTCGCCATCGGCGATGAAGAGCGCGATCAGTGGATGCTGTGCATGAAGCGGGCGTTGGACGAAGTGGTGGAGGACGCTGCCTTGCGTGCGGAATTGCTGGCCGCCTTCCAGAAAGTCGCTGATTTCATGCGCAATCAGGCAGAATAAGGCCATGCACGATATGCCCGTCAACGCAGACCGCCGGAGCGCCCAACACATCGGGCTGGCCTTCATGCTGCTCGCCCTGCTGGAACTGTTGTTCCTGCATGCGCTGTCGCCGCTGGAGAACCGCTTGTCGGATGCTTTCGTGCGCATGCAGGCGCAGGCTTTGCAACCCGATCCCGATATCGTCATCGTTGATATCGACGACGCCAGCCTGGCGCAGATGGAAAGCGATGCCGGTCGCTGGCCTTGGCCGCGCGCCATCCATGGCGAACTGTTGCAGGGCATCGCCGCGCAGCAACCGAAAGCCATCGTGTTCGACATCCTGTTCAGCGAGCGCGACGAATACCGGCCCGACAGCGATGCCGCGTTCAACCAGTCGTTGCAGGGACTGGGCAACGTCTACTTCCCCATGGTGCGGCGCGATGCCGTGATGGATGCACAGGGCGCGCCGGTGACAGACATCGCCCCCCTGCTGGGCCTGCAACGCGGAGAAGGGGCGGATGACCAGGCGAAGCTCGCCATCCTGCCGCCGCTCGCCATCGACCCGGCGCATTGGCGCGTCGGTACCATCAATTTCGAAGAGGATGATGACGGCGTCGGCCGCCGCTACCAGCTCTACAGCGAGGCCTACGGCTGGCGCATCCCGTCGCTGCCGGCGCGCGTGGCTCAAGACCTCGGTTATGCTGTGCCGCCGCAGCGCGACATCATTCTCGCCTGGCGCGGCAAGCCGGGGGCGTTCAAACATCTTTCCTATGCCGATCTGTACGCCGACCTGCAACGCGAGAAACGGCAGCGCCCCTCCGACGAACTGAAGGGAAAGATTGTCATCATCGGCACCGCCGCCACCGGCATGCACGACGTGCGCGTGACGCCCATGGCCAGCCTGTATCCCGGTGTCGAGATGCTGGCCACCGCCATCGACAACCTGAAGAACGGCCGCCAGATGCGCCAGGCGGACGCCGGCTTCCCGGCCGGTATCGCCATCCTGTTGCTCAGCGGGCTCAGCATCGCCTTCATGCGCCGCCTGCATACACTCAAGATCGGCGCGGCCCTGCTTGGCGTGTCGGTGCTGTTGTTCGCCGCATCCTATGCGGCCGTGGGCAGCGAGATGCTGTTGCCCGTGCTCACCCCCGTGCTGCTGGCCTGGCTGGCCTATGTCGCTTTCGCCCTGCGCGAGTACCTGCGCGAAAAGAAATTGCGCGAGCAGGCGGTGCAGTTGTTCAGCCGCTTCGTGAATCCGCATGTGGTGCAGGAACTGGTGGCGCACGGCGGTCTCAGTCGTCAGGGCGAGAGCCGCCAGATCACCATCCTGTTCTCCGACATCCGCGGTTTCACCACGCTGTCCGAGAAGCGCACGCCGGAACAGGTTGTGGAGCTGCTCAACCGCTATTTCAGCCTGCAGGTCGAAGTGGTGTTCCGCCACGGCGGTTCGCTCGACAAGTTCATCGGCGACTGCATCATGGCGTTTTGGGGTGCGCCGCTGGACGATCCCGACCACGCGAAACATGCGGTGGAGGCCGCGCTGGAGATGGGCGAGGTGTTGCAGCGCTTCAAGAAAGAACTGGGCGAGGAGGATGCCAGCTTCGATGTCGGCATCGGCATCCATACCGGCCCCGCCGTGGTCGGCCTGATCGGCAGCGAGCAGCGCCGCGAATACACCGCCATCGGCGACACGGTGAACCTGGGCAGCCGCATCGAAGGCCTGACCTAGGGCGTGTCGCGCATCCTCGTCTCGCGCGAGACCATGGAGGCGTGCGGCGACGCCTTCGATTTCCAGTCGTTCGGATCGTTCAAGGTGAAAGGGCGCGAGCAGGAAGTGGAGCTGTTTGCCCCGTCCCGCAAGAAAGGAGAACAGGCATGAAGAGATGGATCGTATCCCTGGTGTTGCTGCTGGCTGCCGCCGCCGCGCAGGCGGGCGAGGAAGCCTTTACTTTGCGCCCCACCGAGCTGAAGGCCAAGCCCTACAGCGATGCGCAGACACTGCTCGTGCTGCCCGAGCGCAGCACGGTGGAAGTGCTGCAACGCCGCGCTTCGTGGACCGAAGTGAGGAGCGGCAAGACCACCGGCTGGGTCAAGATGCTCAGCCTGCAACTGGCGCGCGGTACCACGCAGCGTCGCGCCGACAACGGATTGCGTTCGCTGTTCAACGTGGCGCAGACCGGGCGCAGCGGCAGCACGGTCACCACCGGCGTGCGCGGCCTGTCGGAAGAAGATCTGAAGAACGCCAAGCCGGACCCGCAGGAACTGGAAAAGGCGAAACAGTACGCGGCCAGCAAGGCCGTAGCCCAACGCTATGCCGCGCAAGGCAAGCTGAAGGCGCAGCAGGTGGATTATCTGGCGGCGGGAGGTGTGCAATGAGGACGCTGATCCTGATGGGGATTTTGTTTGCGGCGGTTCCGGCGCAGGCCTTCGACTTCGGCAACTTCGATCTGGAGAAAGCGGTGAAGACCGTGCAGAAGATCAAGAAGGCCAACGAAGAGGTGAGCGAGCCGCAGGAGATCGAGCTGGGCAGCGGCATCGCCAGCAATCTGCTGGGGGCCGCCCCGCTGGTCGACAATCCCGAACTGCAACGTTATGTGAACCGCGTCGGCCGCTGGATTGCCCTGCAGACCGAACGCCCGGACATCCCGTGGACGTTCGGCGTGCTCGATGACGAGGACATCAATGCCTTCGCCGCGCCGGGCGGCTATGTGTTCATCACCAAAGGCCTGCTGGCGCGCATGAACAGCGAAGCCGAGCTGGCCGGTGTGCTGGCGCACGAGATCTCGCACGTGCTGCGCAGGCACCATCTGCAGGCATTGAAGAAAGGCGCGCGCGCCGAACTGCTGTCCGACCTCGCCAATGAGGCCATCAAGACCCACGGCGGCGATCCGCGCCTGTCGAAACTGGTCAGCGC
>JBBIGX010000114.1:0-4878 GCA_037447315.1 Gallionellaceae bacterium
GTCGTCCAGCGCGCCCATCCAGGGCGACATCTTCTCTTCTTCGGTGCCGGGCAGAAAGCCGATGTCCTCGCCCACCGAGACGGTGACGCGGGTCATGATGATCTCGGTGTAGATCTTGTGTTCCAGCACCTGCATCAGTCCGGCGGCCAGCGTCAGCAGCGTCTTGCCGGTACCGGCCTGTCCGAGCAGCGTAACGAAGTCGATCTCCGGGTTCATCAGCAGGTTGAGCACGAAGTTCTGTTCGCGGTTGCGCGCGGTGATGCCCCAGATCGCATTCTTGCTGTGCGTGTAGTCGGTCAGCGTGAGCAGGGTGGCGGTGTCGTCCTTTTGTGCCGCGACCACGGCATAGAATGGCTTCTCCCCGCCTTCCTGGTAGACGAACTCGTTCACCAGCATATCGCGGCACAACGGGCCTTTGAGGGTGTAGAAGGTCTGGTTGCCCTGCGTCCCGGACTTCATGTCCTTGCTGTGCGTCTCCCAGAAATCAGCCGGCAGTTCGCGCGTGCCGGTATACAGCAGGTCGGTGTCTTCCAGCACCTTGTCGTTGAAGTAGTCCTGCGCCGACAGTCCCAGTGCGCGCGCCTTGATGCGCATGTTGATGTCCTTGGACACCAGCGCCACGGTGCGCTTCGGGAACTGCTTGTGCAGGTGGGCGACCACGGCGAGGATGGCGTTGTCCGCCTTGCCGTGGGCCAGGTTCTCCGGCAGTTCCTGTGTGATGAACTGGGTCTGCAGGTAGAGGCGGCCGGTCGCGTTCTTGTTGCCCAGCGCATCCAGCGGAACCCCTTCCTCGATGCCGGCCTCGCTGCTGCTGACCAGGTTGTCCAGGAAACGGCTGGCCTGGCGCGCGTTGCGTGCCACTTCGGACATGCCCTTCTTGTTGTTGTCGAGCTCTTCCAGCACGAACATCGGCAGGTAGATGTCGTGCTCCTCGAAGCGGAACAGGCTGGTTGGATCGTGCATCAGTACGTTGGTGTCCAACACGAACAGCTTGGTAGTCTTTTCCGGCGAGGTTTTGCGAGCGTTCATGTTCTTCCTTGGAGGGATAGTACGGATTGCAGGACTTCCTGTGCGTGGCCATCCGCCTTCAGCCCGCGCCATTCCTTGCGGATGATGCCTTTGCCGTCGAGCAGGAAGGTGCTGCGCTCGATGCCGCGCACATCCTTGCCGTACAGTTTCTTCTGCTTGATCACGCCGAAGATGCCGCAGGCGACCTCTTCGGCATCGGACAACAGCGCGAACGGCAGACTGAATTTGCGCTTGAAGTTCTCGTGCGATTTGATGCTGTCGCGCGAGATGCCGACGATCTCGCTGCCGGCCTTGAGGAATTCGGGGTACAGGTCGCGGAACTGCTGCGCTTCGGTGGTGCAGCCCGGCGTATTGTCCTTGGGATAGAAATAGACCACCAGGGATTTGCTGCGGATGGGATACAACTTGAAATCGACGCCGCCGGTGGCGGGCAGGGTGAAATCTATGACTGGCTTGTTTGGCATTCAACACTCCGTAAGATAGCCTGCATTGTTGTCAAAACGGCGTCATATGGCAAGCCACACAAGCGCGTTGTTCTGTGCTACGTTGCTGGCCCCTTGAGACAAGCGTGACAGCATGCAGGACGAAGATTACATGCGCGAGGCATTGGCGCTGGCGCAGCAGGCCGCGCAGGCAGGCGAAGTGCCGGTGGGGGCGGTGGTGGTGCGGGACGGCGTGATCGTCGGGCGCGGCTACAACCGGCCCATCCTCAGTCACGATCCCACCGCGCATGCCGAGATCATGGCCATGCGCGATGCTGCGCGGCAAGTCGGCAACTACCGGCTGGTCGGCTGCGAACTGTTCGTCACGCTGGAGCCTTGCCTGATGTGCGTCGGCGCCATGTTCCATGCCCGCATCGCGCGCGTGGTGTACGGCGCAAAGGAACCCAAGACCGGCGCGGCCGGCAGCGTGTTCAACCTGTTCACCGAGCCGCGCCTCAACCACCATGCACGCATCGAGGGGGGTGTGCTGGCGGAGGAGTGCGGCAAGGTGTTGAGCGATTTCTTCGCGGCGCGGCGCGCACAACAGAAGGCACCATGAAGATACGCATCTCCATCCCGGCGCAGACACTGGAGCTGTTCGGCGACGATGGCAGCCTGCTGCGCCGCTATGCGGTCTCTACCGGCGCCAACGGCGTGGGCGAGGAGAACGGCAGCTATTGCACGCCGCGCGGCCGGCATGTGATTCGCGCCAAGATTGGTGCGGGACAGCCGGTGGGGACCGTTTTCGTCAAGCGCCGGCCGACCGGCGAGGTCTATACGCCGCAGTTGGGCGCGCAACATCCCGGCCGCGACTGGATACTGACGCGCATTTTGTGGCTCTCCGGGGTGGAGCGCGGTTACAACCGGGGCGGTTCCTGCGATACCATGCGCCGCTACGTGTACATCCACGGCACGCCGGACGAGGTCGAGCTGGGGCGGCCCGGTTCGCGCGGCTGCATCCGCATGCGCAACGCCGACCTGCTGGAATTGTTCGACTGGGTGGCGGCGGGCACACAAGTGGAGATCGTCGCATAACGCTTGAAGGAGAGCAGCATGGGCAATCCTTTCACGGTCAGTCTGGTGTCCTGGCACGACGGCGAACCCTTGTTGCGCGCCATCCGCGAGGCGGTATTCATCCGCGAGCAGGGCGTGCCGGAGGCGCTGGAGTGGGACGAACACGATGCCGTTTGTCGCCATGCCTTGGCGCTCAGCCTGTCCGGCGAAGCCATCGGTTGCGGGCGCATCCTGCCCGACGGTCATATCGGGCGCATCGCAGTGATGCCGGCATGGCGCAAGCAGAAAGTGGGCACCGCGCTGATGGAGGCACTGCTGGACGAAGCGCGTGCGCGCAAATACCGTTTTGTGCACGTCGATGCCCAGGTGCACGCCGTGCCGTTCTACCAGGGGTTCGGTTTTACCGCCTACGGCGAGACGTTCATGGATGCGGGTATCCCGCATGTCAGGATGAAGCTGGAACTCAAACCGCGCTGACCTTCACTTTCCGTGCAGATATTCCGCATCGCTGAAATTCTTCACCGCTTCCGGCTGGAACACGGTGAAAGCGGTGATCAGCATGCCGGTCATGAAGGCCTCGGTCAGCATGATGATCGGCGCCGGTGTCAGATAGTGGTATTTCACTGCGCTCCAGGTGTAAGGCGTGAGCAGCAACAGCAGCAGGGTGGTCGCCGCCACGTTCAGCACGATGGACAGCGCGCCGCAGATGAAACCGTTCCACAACACATAGAAGAACAGGTTCTTCGGCAGATTCTTCCGGCTGAAGCGCAGCAGCCATTCACTGAACAGCGCCGGGATGGCGAGCATCAGCAGACCGTTGAGACCGAGCGCGATCCAATCCGTGCCGGCGCGGAACAGCGAGGCCGCCATCACCACGGTCAGTGCAGCGACCGCGACCTGCCAGCCGAACATCAGCACGAACAGGGTCGCTCCCAGGATGTGGAAATTGATGCCCGGGCGGATACCGGCGTTGAACTGCCACAGCACGAAGGCGCCCAGCGTCAGCGCGACCAGTGCGTTGGTCATGGCCTGGTTGTCGAGCAGTGTGCGCCATGCGGCATCGCGCACGGCACGCCAGAGGAAGGCGGCGAACAGCAGGTTGAACAGCCACAGCCAGTCGTTCGCGAACAGGGTGGTCGGCAGGTTCACGGTAGCGGGTAGGGCAGCGGTTCGAATGCCAGGCGCATACCGGTCAGCGCGCCCAGATGGACCGGGAAAGCGCCGGCCACTTCGGTCTGCATCACCGCCAGCAGCTCATACCCGCCGTGCGCAGCCTGCGCGGCATTCACCACTTCGCCGCAAGGTTGGGACGGATCGGCTGCGCTGAACAACTTGTCGCCGGGCTGCGGCGCGGCGTCGGTCATGACGCGCGCCAGATACATGCGGCGCTTGGGTTTGCCGAGGTAATGCATGCGCGCCACCACTTCCTGGCCGGGATAGCAGCCTTTCTTGAAGTTGATGCCGCCGATCAGTTCGAAGTTGAGCATCTGCGGCACAAAGGCCTCCTGCGTCTGCGGCAGCACGAAAGGGATGCCGGCGCGGATGTCCAGCCAGTCCCAGCAGGGGGCGCCTGCCGCACGCGCTTGGGCGGTCAGTGCTGGCCACCACATCCGGGCCTGTCCCGCGTCGAGCAAGACCTGTGCGCGGCGCGTATCGCGGCGCAGCAGGGTGACGCCATCCGCATGGACGAGCGTCATGTTCGCTTGCGGCAAATCCCCGCAACGCGCGTTCAACGCTGCCAGTGCGGCATCGCCTGCCACGCCGAGCAGCACGCGTTCGTCGCTGGCATCGGTGATCTTCACTTTCGAGCGCAGCACATACATGTTGAGCTTCTTGCGCAGCGGTTCGCACAGGCCGCGCGGCAGTTGCAGCAGGTAGTCCGCACCTTCGCGCCACACCAGCATGCTGGCCAGCATGCGGCCCTTGGCGTTGTTGAAGCTGGAAAGCTGCGCGCGGCCGTTGTCGGTCTCGCGGATGTCGTTGGAGAGCAGATTCTGCAGGAAGGTCTGCGCGTCTTCGCCGCTCACGCGCAGCAGGCCGAACTGCGACAGGTCGCACAGGATGTCGCTAGCTTCGGCGGCGGCGCGTTCGGCGGCGGCATCGCCGAAATCGTGCACCACACCGTCGGTGATGCGCGCGCCGCAGGAATTCAGGAAATCTTGCCAGTCGGTGTTCATGTCGGTCGTCTCGGGAAGTGTGGCGTTATGTTACCGTGAAGCCGGGTGTTTCGGCTAAACTCTCGCGCCATGAAGACCCTGTGTGCCGCCCTGGCGTTGCTGCTGCTTTCCGCCTGTGACGGCGCATCGTGGAACTCGCGCTATCCGGCTGATTAAGCGGGTCGTTCCATCCTGTT
>JBBIGX010000115.1:0-4869 GCA_037447315.1 Gallionellaceae bacterium
AGAGCACGCCATCGAGGTCCAGCTGCCCTTCCTGCAGGTCACACTGCCGCCGTTCACGCTGGTGGGCGCGACCACGCGCGCCGGCATGCTCACCAATCCGCTACGCGACCGCTTCGGCATAGTGGCGCGGCTGGAGTTTTACACACCTCAGGAATTGCAGCGCATTGTGCTGCGCTCATCGCGTCTGCTGGAGATGAACCTGTCGGAGGCGGGCGCACTGGAGATCGCCAACCGTTCGCGCGGCACGCCGCGTATCGCCAACCGCCTGCTGCGTCGCGTGCGCGACTTTGCCGACGTCAAGGCGGCGGGGGAGGCGACGCGCGAGGTGGCCGATGCGGCGTTGACCATGCTGGATGTGGATGCACGCGGGCTGGATGTGATGGACCGCAAGTTGTTGCAGACGGTGATCGAGAAGTTCATGGGCGGACCAGTGGGGGTGGACAACCTTGCCGCGGCCATCGGCGAGGAGCGCGACACCATAGAAGACGTGCTGGAGCCGTATCTCATCCAGCAGGGCTATCTGCAGCGCACGCCGCGCGGGCGCATCGCCACGGCCAATGCCTATCAGCATTTCGGCCTGATCCAGGCGCGCAACGGCAACAACAAGGAATTGTGGGATGAGTAAGTCGCACAAGCCCTTCACCTGGCCGGTGCGTGTGTATTACCAGGACACCGATGCGGGCGGCGTGGTGTACCACACCAATTATGTGAACTTCATGGAACGCGCGCGCACCGAGTGGCTGCGCACCTTCGGCCACAGCAATGCCGGGCTGATGAAGGAGCTGGGCGTGATGTTCGTGGTGCGCTCGATCAAGATCGACTATCTCAGGCCGGCCCTGCTCGATGACATGCTGGCTGTGACGGCGCATCTCAAGTCGGTCGGACGCAGCCAGATCACACTCGCGCAGGAGGTGATGCGCGGGGACGAGGTGCTGACGCAGGCCGATGTGCACCTGGTATGCGTGGGCGTGGACAGTTTCAAGCCGGTGAGCGTGCCGGAACTTTTGCGTAAGCAATGGGATTGAAGGCATGGACCTGATACGTGATCTGTCGCTTTTCCAGTTGATCGGCAATGCGAGCCTGCCGGTGCAGCTGGTGATGGGTTTGTTGCTGGGGGTGTCGCTGCTGTCGTGGTGGTACATCTTTCTCAAGATGTTCGCGGTGCGTGCCGCAGTGAAGCAGACGCGCGAGTTCGAGGATGCGTTCTGGAGCAACTCCAACCTGATGGCGCTGTACCAGCAGGCGGGCAGTCAGCTGCGTCATGACCAAGGGGCGCTGGAGCATATCTTCGCGGCGGGCTTCGCCGAGTTCGTCAAACTGAAGAAGACGCACGGCGTTGACAGCGCGGCGGTGATGGAGGGGACACGCCGCGCGATGCGCGCGACCTACCAGCGCGAGATGGATCGCCTGGAATCGCACCTGTCCTTCCTCGCCACGGTCGGCTCGGTCAGCCCGTATGTCGGTCTGCTGGGCACGGTGTGGGGCATCATGAACGCTTTTCGCGGCCTGTCCAGCGTGGGGCAGGCGACGCTGGCGCAGGTTTCTCCGGGTATCGCCGAGGCGCTGGTGGCTACCGCGATGGGCCTGTTCGCGGCGATTCCGGCCGTGGTCGCCTATAACCGTTATGTGCATGATGTGACGCGCCTGTCATCGCGCTTCGAGAGTTTCATCGAAGAATTCTCCAACGTGTTGCAGAGGCAGCCATGACACGGTGCGCGCTCGCGACGGAGGGGCAGCCATGATGCATGCCCGGCGTTCGTCGCATCGTCCGCTGAGCCAGATCAACGTCGTTCCGTACATCGATGTGATGCTGGTGCTGCTGGTGATCTTCATGGTTACCGCGCCGATGATGAATCCAGGCCAGATCGACCTGCCCAGTGTAGGAAAGTCACTGGCGCCACCAGTCGCGCCGCTGGAGGTGATGATCAAAAAGGACACCACGCTGGTGTTGCGCGACCATGCCCAGGGCGGAGTGGAGAGGCCGGTCACGCGCGAGGAACTGGCGGCCCTTCTGAAGATGAAGCTGGCGAAGAGCCCGGAACAATCGGTGGTGATCGCGGCCGACAAGAAGGTGCGCTATGAAGAGGTCATCAGTGTGATGGACATGCTGCAGCAGCAGAACGTGAAGAAGGTCGGGCTGCTCACCAAGGGGCGATGAACGCGGGACTGGCCGATCGCGAACCGCACCGGCTGTCGGCGGGATTGCTGGCGCTGACGGTGCATGCGTTGTTCTTCGCCGTGCTGGTGCTGGGCGTGCGCTGGCAGAGTCATCAGGCCGAGCGTTATGCGGTGGAGTTGTGGGAGAGCCTGCCGGTGCATGAGCCGGTGGTGGAGCCGGTCGATCCGCCATTGCAGGCGGCCGTCCCCCTCGGCGAGGTTGCGCAACCAGCCGCGAAATCTGTGCAGCAGAAGGCCGATATCGAGCTTAAAGACAAAAAAGTGGCCAAGGAGAGCAAGCCGCAGCCGAGCGCGAAGGAAATGCGGCAACAAAAACTGCTCGAAGAGCAGCGGATGCTGGAAGCCTATGCCGAGAAGCGGCGTACAGAGGAACAGGAGCGCGTACGCGCTGAGGTGCAGCGCGCCACGGCGGCCGAGATGGGGCGATATCGGGACATGATACGCAGCAAGATCCGGCATAACATCGTCATGCCGCCGGATGTCATGGCCGGCATCTCGGTCGAGTTCAAGGTGGTGCTGTTGCCGGATGGTTCCGTGCTGGATGCCGTGCGCCTGAAGAGCAGCGGCAATCCGGCCTACGATGAGGCGACGGAGCGCGCGATCTACAAGGCGCAGCCGTTGCCAATTCCGACCGATCCGTTGCTGAAGCAAGATTTTCGCGAATTACGCCTGACGATCAGGCCGGAGGATGAGTAAGGTGAGTCGCTGGATACTGATTTTCATGATGTCTGTCGCGTGGCCGGCGCATGCTGTGCTGAACATCGAGATCACCGGGGCGGGCGAATACCAGACGCCCGTCTCGCTGGTGCGCTTCGCCGGAGATGAGGCGGTGGCCAATCTTCTCCTTGAGGTGGTGGGTGCCGATCTGGCGCGCACCGGCTTGTTCAAACTGGTCGATCCGGCCGGTCGGGTACCGCGTGAGCCGCGCGATGTCCGGCCGGCGGAATGGAAAGGGGTCGAGGCGCTGCTGATGGGTACCATCCAGTCGCAGGATGGCGGCAAGGTCGCGGTGCGTTTCCGCTTGCTTGATCTGGTGCGCAATGCCGAGCTGTTGTCGCAGATGGTGACGGCGCAAGAGGATCAGGTGCGGGCCATCGGACATCGCATCGCCGACATGGTGTATGAGCGCCTGACCGGCAGTCCCGGTGTGTTCAGTACGCACATCGCCTATGTCAGCCGCGACGCCGGCGTGTACCGGCTGGTGGTGGCGGACAGTGACGGTCATAACGAACAGGCTTTGCTGACCTCGCGGGAGCCCATCATGTCTCCGGCCTGGTCGCCAGATGGGCAACGGATCGCCTATGTCAGTTTCGAGCGCCAGCGTGCCATGATTTATGTGCAAACACTATCTTCGCGCCAGCGAATGCTGGTTGCGGACTTTCCTGGCAGCAACAGTGCGCCGGCGTGGTCGCCGGACGGCAAATGGCTCGCCATGGTGCTGACGCGCGATGGCAATTCGCAGATCTATCTGGCCGACAGTAGCGGCAAGAATTTGCGTCGCCTGACTTTCAGCGATGGGATCGATACCGAGCCGGCTTTTTCGCCGGACGGGAAACATCTGCTGTTCACTTCCGATCGCGGTGGCGGGCCGCAGATCTATCGTGTCTCCGTCGAAGGCGGCGTGGCCGAACGGCTGACTTTCGACAGCGGCACCGCGTTTTCGCCACGCTACAGTCCGGACGGACGCAGCTTCGTGTTCACCCGCTACAGCGACGGGATGTTCCATATCGCCGTGTATGACTTCGAGCGACGACAGACGCAGATACTGACAGCCGGCGGATGGGAGAAGAAACCGAGTTTCGCGCCGAACGGCAAGATGATCCTGTTCGCGACCGAGGCACAGGGCCGTGGTATATTGGCGACCGTTTCAAGCGATGGCCGACTGAAGCAGAAGATGGTCGCCCAGCGTGGCGATGTCCGTGAGCCGATGTGGGGCCCTTTCCTGAGATAATTTTTTTGAAAAGGAGTATGTACGATGAAAAAGCTGATTCCCAGTGTCCTGGTGTTGGGTCTGCTGGCTGCCTGTGGCAGCAATCCGCAGAAAGAGGATGTCGTTGAGCCTGCAACTGCCCCTGCCGCCACTCCCGTTGCCGCCGCCCCGGTTTTTGCTCCTGCGCCTGCTGCCCCTGCGCCTGCTGCCGCAGATACACAGGCTGCTGACGCTGAACAGGTTGACGCCGATGTGGAAGCCGCCATGCTGAAGAGGAACAGTGTGTATTTTCCGTTCGATGTCGATGCGGTGCAGGATGCGGATCGCGAGACCATCATGAACCACGGTGCTTATCTGGCAAAGCATCCCGAGTTGAAGGTGCGTATCGAGGGTAATGCCGACGAGCGCGGCAGCAGCGAATACAATCTTGGACTGGGGCAGCGTCGCGCCAACAACACCAAGAAAGCCCTGGTGTTGGGTGGAGCGCAGGCATCGCAGATCGAGACCATCAGCTACGGCGAAGAAAAACCCCGCTGCACCGAGCATAACGAAGCATGCTGGGCACAGAACCGCCGCGCCGATATCAACTACAGCGCACGCTGACGTGAAAATTGCCGCCTCTCGCCTGCTGGGTGGTCTGTTGCTGGTGAGCAGCCCCGCTTTTGCGGGGCTGTTCGCTGATGACGATGCGCGCAAACAGATCGGCCAGATGGAGGCGCGTATCGAGGTACTGGAGAAGCGTCTCGCGGAAGCGGAGCTGC
>JBBIGX010000116.1:0-4868 GCA_037447315.1 Gallionellaceae bacterium
CGCACTACGCGCCGCCGCTGTTCCACTGGTTCTCCGGTGCGGCGATGATCGGCGCCTTCTTCATCCTGACCGACCCCGTCACCTCGCCCACCACCGCCCGCGGCCGCATGGTGTTCGCCGCCGGGGCCGCCCTGCTGACCTTCCTGATCCGCAATTTTGGCGGATTCCCGGACGGCGTGGCGTTCGCCACCCTGCTGATGAACCTGTGCGTGCCGCTGATCGACACCTGGACACAGCCGCGCATCTTCGGCAAGAAGGGAGGCCGGCAATGAAGCGCATCGTCCGCTCCAGCCTGCAGACTTCGGCCAACCTGGTGTTCTTCGCCATCATCGGCACCGCCATCCTGTCGGCCACCTATTACCTGACGCACGACACCATCGCCGCCACGGTAGAGCGGGCGAAACTGAAGCTGGTTTCACAACTGGTGCCGCCCGCCAGTTACGACAACGACATCATGCAGGACGTACGCACCCTCGCGCCGGACGAACTGCTAGGCACGGAAGAGCCGACGCAGGCCCACATCGCGCGGCGCGGCGGGAAACCGGTGGCGGTGGTACTGGAAGCCATCGCGCCGGACGGCTACAGCGGCAAGATCGCGCTGATCATGGCGATTCATCCCGACGGCACGCTGGGCGGTGTGCGCGTGGTCGCGCACAACGAGACGCCGGGGCTGGGCGATTACATCGATATCGCCAAGGACGACTGGATCACCACGTTCGACGGCCGCTCGCGCAGCCTGTTCCCGGACGAATACTGGAAAGTGCGCAAGGACGGCGGCGTATTCGATTACATGTCCGGCGCCACGGTCACCCCGCGCGCGGTGATCAAGGCGGTGAATCGCGCGCTGCGCTATTTCGACGCGCATCGCGACGAACTGTTCGTGGCCGATGCACGGCCGGTGAAAGGAGAACAACGATGAGTTTCGCCGAATTCAAGGAGATCGCCTGGAACGGACTGTGGAAGCAGAACCCGGGGCTGGTGCAACTGCTCGGCCTGTGTCCGCTGCTGGCAGTCAGCAGCACCGTGGTCAACGCGGTGAGCCTGGGACTGGCCACCACGCTGGTGATGACGCTGAGCAATGCCGCCATCGCGCCGGTGCGCAGCTATGTCCCGAACGAGGTCCGCATCCCGGTGTTTGTGCTCATCATCGCGGTTCTGGTGACCGTGGTGCAGTACCTGATGAACGCCTATCTGTACGGCCTCTATATCGTGCTCGGCATCTTCGTGCCGCTGATCGTCACCAACTGCATCGTGCTGGCGCGCGCAGAATCCTTCGCCTCAAACAACCCGATACTGCCCTCCGCCTTCGACGGCATGATGATGGGACTCGGCCTGACCGCCGTGCTCGGCACGCTGGGTGCGCTGCGCGAAATCATGGGGAAAGGCACCTTGCTGTCCGGCATCGACCTGGTGTTCGGTGACGAAGCCAAAGCCTGGGTAATCCACGTCATCCCCGATTACCACGGTTTCCTGCTCGCCATCCTGCCGCCCGGCGCCTTCATCGGCCTCGGCCTGATCATCGCCGGCAAGAACTGGCTGGACCTGCGTACCGCCGACAAGGCCCGCCGCCAGCCGGCTCCGGCCGCGCAGCCCGAGGCGGCGCAAGGATGAACGCGGCAAAACGCCGCGAGATCTTCCAGCGCCTGCAAGCGGCCAACCCCCACCCCACCACCGAGCTGGAGCACAAGACGCCGTTCGAACTACTGGTGGCGGTGATCCTCTCGGCACAAGCCACCGACAAGAGCGTCAACCTTGCCACGCGCGAGCTGTTCCCGGTCGCCAACACGCCGCAGAAGATCCTCGATCTGGGCGAGGATGGGCTGCGCGAATATGTGCAGCACATCGGCCTGTATCAGACCAAATCGAAACACATCATCCAGATGTGCCGCCTCCTGCTGGAAAAATACGGCGGCGAAGTGCCGCAGACGCGCGAGGCGCTGGAAGCCCTGCCCGGTGTGGGGCGCAAGACCGCCAACGTCATCCTCAATACCGCCTTCGGCCAGCCCACCATCGCCGTGGACACCCACATCTTCCGCATCAGCAACCGCATCGGCCTCGCCCCCGGCAAGGACGTGGCAGAAGTCGAGAAGAAGCTGTTGAAGGTCGTGCCGGACGAGTTCAAACTGGACGCCCACCACTGGCTGATCCTGCACGGGCGCTATGTGTGCACGGCGCGCAAACCGAAATGCGGCGAGTGCATCATCAACGACCTGTGCGAATTCAAGGAGAAGGGGTTCTGATGTTCCAGCCCTCGCGCGAAGAAGCACGCAACTTCCTGTTCGAATCCTGGCGCAAGCGCTGCGCCGGGGAATTGCTCACTCCGCTGGAAGACCTGACTGCGCAATTGATCGCCAAGCACCCGGAATATCATGCGCTGTTCAGCGACCCTGCGAAACATGGTGACAAGGAATACGCGCCCGACGGGAACACGGTGAACCCGTTCCTGCATCTGATGATGCACTTGACCATTGAGGAACAGATATCCATCGACCAGCCGCACGGCATCCGCAAGCAGTTCGCGCGACTCACGCAGAAATATGAATCGGAACATGAAGCGCAGCACGCGATGATGGACTGCCTGGGCGAGATGATCTGGCAGGCGCAACGCAACCAGACCGCGCCGGATGCGGCGTTGTATCTCTCCTGCCTGGAGCAGCAATGAGGATCAGCAAGGTCACCACACGCACCGGGGACGACGGCACGACCAGCCTGGCCGACGGCTCCCGCCTGCCGAAGAGCCATGTGCGCATCGACGTCATCGGCGAGGTGGACGAGCTGAACAGCCAGATCGGCCTGTTACTGACCGAGATCGGGCCGGAAGACCTGCGTGCGGAACTGCTGCATCTCCAGAACGACCTGTTCGATCTTGGTGCGGCATTGGCCACGCCCGGTGCGCCATTCGATGAGGGGAAACTCGCCCGGCTGGATGCCAGCATCGAGCATCACAACGCCGGGCTGCCCCCGCTCAGGGAGTTCGTCCTGCCCGGCGGCTGCCGTGCAGCCGCCCTGTGCCATGTCGCGCGCTGCGTGGCGCGCCGTGCCGAACGCGCTTATTGCCGCGCCATGGAGCCGGAACCTCTCCCTCGCGCGGGGCTGCTCTATTTGAACCGTCTATCCGACCTGCTGTTCGTGCTCAGCCGCGTGCTGAACCGGGCCGATAGTCAGCCGGAAGCCTGCTGGCAACCTGTCCCCCGCTAAGCAGGAACCTTGGTTGTTGGGGCCTTGATTGTTGGGGTATGTCAGAATCTCGACCTGACGGTATAATTTGCCCGTTCACATCCAACCTGCAAACCTGTCCCAAGGAGCATTTCATGCCGCATCGCCAGCAACACCACTTCGAGCTGAAGACCACCACGCACATCGACGAGATCCTGCAACCCAGCAACGAACCCTGGCAGGTCGACCTGAAAGATCCCGCCGTATCCGTGATGACCGACTTCCGCGTCCGCTCCATGTTCACAGTCAGCCAGGACACGACCATCGACCAGGCGCTGCACGACATGAAGGTGGCGGGGCTGCGCATCGCCTTCGTCAAGGACAAGGCCAGCGAGAAACTGCTGGGCTCCATCACCTCCTACGACATCATGGGTGAGAAGCCCATGCGTTATCTGCAGAGCGTCGGCTTCTCCGATCGCCGCGTGACGCACAAGGACATCCGCGTAGGCGACATCATGGAATCCACCAGCGACTGGATCATCGCCGAAATGCACGATGTCGAGAAAGCCTCGGTACAGGACATTCTGGAAGCTCTGAGCAAGCATGGCCGCACCCACCTGCCGGTGGTGGAGCACAAGGAAGGCGAGACCCCGCGCCTGCGCGGCCTGTTCTCGACGGCCAAGATCCTGCGCCTGACGGAACTCAGCCGCCGGAAGCACGCACAAGGCAAGGCCTGATCGTTTGACGCATGGACAAAGGGCGCATGGTTCAGCCATGCGCCCTTTGGCTTTCCCGAATTGGAATGATTCAGAGGGTTTCGGCCGAAGCCTGCTTGCGCCAGTCCCTCAACCACAGGACATAACCGGACAAGCAATAGCCGAAGAACAGCAGGAACAAGTGCAGCGGCGGGTTCTGCGCCACGAAGATGAAGAACAGTGCGAACAGGAAGATCACGAAGAACGGCACGCTCTTGCGCATGTTCAGGGACTTGAAGCTGTAGTACTTGAAATTGCTGACCATGGACAGTCCGGCGAAAACGGTCAGCGCCGCCGCATACCAGCGCAGGTCATAGCCGGTGAACTTGTTGTCCAGCATCACCCACACGAACCCCGCCACCAGCGCAGCGGCGGCAGGACTGGGCAGGCCTTGAAAATAACGCTTGTCGATCACGTCGATGTTGGTGTTGAAGCGCGCCAGGCGCAGCGCGGCACCCGCGCAATAAATGAAGGCAGCGAACCAGCCCCATTTTCCCAGGTCACGGAACGCCCATTCGTACATCAGGATGGAAGGCGCCACACCGAACGAGACCATGTCGGACAGGCTGTCATACTCGGCGCCAAACTCGCTCTGAGTATGCGTCAGGCGCGCCACCCGACCGTCCAGACCATCCAGCACCATGGCGACGAAGATGGCGACAGCCGCAATCTCGTAGCGGCCGTTCATCGATTGCACGATGGCGTAGAACCCGGCGAACAGTGCAGCCGTGGTGAACAGGTTGGGCAGCAGGTAGATACTGCGCCGGCGCAAGTTCATTTTGCTGCGGGGATTCATCGGTTCCATGGCTCAGTTCAGTTGCGCAAGGATGGTCTCGGTGGCGCGCACTTTATCACCGATGCTGACCTTGACGGTAGCATCCAGCGGCAGATAGACATCCACCCGCGAGCCGAAGCGGATGAAGCCGTAGCGCTGGCCGCGCGCGAGCCGGTCACCCG
>JBBIGX010000117.1:0-4822 GCA_037447315.1 Gallionellaceae bacterium
CCTGGATTCTTTAGCGATGGAGGCCGGCGGGGTCAACCCGGGAACAGGTCCTTGTTCACTGCCTTGGTGCGCGCCTCGGCGGAGGCCACGATGCCGCTTTTCACCAGGTTGGTCAGGCACTGGTCCAGTGTCTGCATGCCGATATTGCCGCCGGTCTGAATAGCGGAGTACATCTGCGGCACCTTGGCTTCGCGGATCAGGTTGCGGATGGCCGGGGTGCAGATCATGATCTCGTGCGCGGCCGCGCGGCCGCTGCCGTCCTTGGTCTTGAGCAGGGTCTGCGAGATCACCGCGCGCAGCGATTCGGACAGCATGGCGCGCACCATTTCCTTTTCGTCAGCGGGGAACACGTCGATGATACGGTCGATGGTCTTGGCGGCGGAGCTGGTGTGCAGCGTGCCGAACACCAGGTGGCCGGTCTCGGCGGCCGACAGCGCCAAGCGGATGGTTTCCAGGTCACGCATTTCGCCGACCAGGATCACGTCCGGGTCTTCGCGCAGCGCACTTCTCAGGGCGTTGTTGAACGACAGCGTGTGCGGGCCGACCTCGCGCTGGTTGATCAGGCACTTCTTCGATTCATGCACGAACTCGATCGGGTCTTCCACGGTGAGGATGTGGCCCATCTCGTTCTCGTTGATATGGTTGATCATCGCCGCCAAGGTGGTGGATTTACCGGAGCCGGTGGGCCCGGTCACCAGCACGATGCCGCGCGGGTATTCGGCAATGTCCTTGAAGATGGCGGGTGCCTTGAGGTCTTCCAGCGTCAGCACCTTGGAGGGAATGGTACGCAACACTGCGCCGGCGCCGCGCTGCTGGATGAAAGCGTTGACACGGAAGCGGGCCAGGTTGGGCACCTCGAACGAGAAGTCGATCTCCTTGTTCTCTTCATAGTGCTTGCGTTGGCTGTCGTTCATGATGTCGTACACCATGGCGTGCACTTCCTTGTGCTCCATCGGCGGCAGGTTGATGCGGCGCACGTCGCCATGTACGCGGATCATCGGCGGCAGCCCGGCAGAAAGGTGCAGGTCGGAGGCTTTGTTCTTCACGCCGAAGGCGAGCAGTTCGGTGATATCCATTTATAATCCCCAAATCGTTAAACAACCGCCAGAGTCGCACAGTCTGCCGGATTATGAATGCAATCCCCGACAACTTGCAAGCCGTGAACCGCGCCGTTACAGCGGCGGTCGCGGCGGCCGGCCGCGCGCCGGGAAGCGTGCGTCTGCTCGCGGTCAGCAAGACCTTTCCGCCCGCTGCGGTGCGTGCGGCGTATGAGGCCGGACAGCGTGCGTTCGGCGAGAACTATCTGCAGGAGGCGCTGGACAAGATCGGAGCGCTGGCGGACCTGCCTCTCGAATGGCATTTCATCGGTCCCATCCAGAGCAACAAGACGCGGCCGATCGCCGAACACTTCTACTGGGTGCACAGCGTCGACCGGCTCAAGGTCGCCGAGCGCCTGTCGGCGCAGCGGCCGCCGCACCTGCCGCCGCTGAACATCTGCCTGCAGGTGAACGTGAGCGGGGAGGCGAGCAAGAGCGGGGTCGCGCCGGAAGAGGCGGTGGCACTGGCGCAGGCACTTTCACGGTTGCCTCGATTGCGATTGCGTGGTCTCATGGCAATCCCCGCGCCGGCCGACGACCCGGCCGCGCAACGCGCGCCCTTCAGGCGCATGCGCAGCCTGCTGGAAGAGGTGAATGCGCAAGGCCTGCAACTCGACACCCTTTCCATGGGCATGTCGCATGACTTTCCGGCGGCGATCATGGAGGGGGCGACCCTGGTACGTATCGGCACCGCCATCTTCGGTGCCAGGCATTATAGAGGCGCACAATGAACATCTGTTTCATCGGCGGCGGCAACATGGCCAAGGCCCTGATCGGCGGCATGCTCAAGCGCGGCTATGCCCCGTCCAAGATACGTGTGGTCGAACGCGACGAGAAACGTTGCGCCGACCTGCATCATGAATTCGTGGTGCGCGCTTCGACCGACATGGTCGACGTGGTCTCCTATTGCGAGATCGTGGTGCTTGCGGTGAAGCCGCAGCAGCTGCGCGAGGTGTGCCGCACGCTGTCGCCGTTGCTCACGGGGCAACTGGTCATCTCCATCGTGGCCGGCATCCGCGCGGGCGACATCGCGCGCTGGCTGGGGACGCAGAATCTGGTGCGTGCCATGCCGAACACGCCGGCGCTGATCCGCCATGGGGTGACCGGTTTGTTCGCGCTGGACGAGGTGAGCGAAAGTTCGCGCGAGCAGGCCGAGGCCATCCTTGAGGCGGTCGGCAGCACGCTGTGGGTGGGCGAGGAAGCATTGCTGGACAGCGTGACCGCAATCTCCGGCAGCGGTCCCGCCTATGTCTTCTATTTCATCGAGGCGATGCAGCAAGCCGCGCGCGAGCTGGGCCTGGATGAATTGCAGGCCCGCCAGCTGGTGCTGGATACCTTCATCGGTGCGGCCAAGCTGGCCGACAGCAGCCAGGATGACGTTGCCACGCTGCGCGCCAAGGTCACGTCGAAGAATGGCACGACCGAGCGCGCCCTGCTCAGCCTGGAGGCGAACCGGGTGCGGCAGCATATCGTTGCGGCGGCGCATGCCGCTGCCGCGCGCTCGAAAGAGCTGGGCGACGAACTGGGCAAGGACTGAGCATGCTCAGCGAGGCTTTGTTGTTCCTGATCGATGCGCTGGTGCAGCCGTTCGCGGCGGTGCTGCTGTTCCGTTTCCATGCGGTGTGGCTGCGCGTGCCGATGCGCAATCCGCTGGGCGAGTTCGTGCTGGCGATCACCGACTTCATCGTGCTGCCGCTCCGCCGCCGGTTGCCGTCCATGGCCGGGCTGGACAGCGCCACCCTGCTGCTGGCCTTCGGTTTCGAATTCATCTATCTGGCGGTCTTCATCGGCTTGCAGGGTTACGACTATGCGACTTTTCCGCTGCCCGGACTGTTGTTCTGGACGCTGGTCAAGCTGCTGAAACTGAGTCTTTATCTGCTGATGCTCAGCCTGGTGGTCGAGGCCATCCTGTCCTGGGTCAATCCGCACACACCGCTGGCACCGCTGCTGGCGGCGGTCAACCGGCCGTTCCTGCAACCCTTGCGGCAGCGCATGCCGCTGCTGGGCGGCATCGACCTTTCCATCCTGGTGCTGTTGCTGCTGTGCCAGCTCATCCTCATCGTTCCGGTCGGCGCGCTGGAGCGGGTGGCGACGGGATTGCTGTGAGCGGCTGGTATCGCCGCAATGGCGAGGTGCTGACCCTGACGTTGCACATCCAGCCGGGCGCGAAACGCAGCGAGGTGGCGGGCTTGCATGGTGATGCCCTGAAGATACGTCTTGCCGCGCCGCCCCTCGAGGGGCGGGCCAACGAGGCGTTGCTGAAGTTCGTGGCGGAACTATGCCGGGTGCCGGTGCGCCAGGTGGAGCTGAAGCAGGGAGCACAATCGCGCCACAAGGTGGTGGCGGTTACCGGCAGCCGTATTGATCCCGATACCTTGCTCGCGGGCTGAGATATGGGTCAGTGCGTTCCGCTGCGCTGACGTTTCTCTGCCAGCAGGGCCTTGATATCCGCAAGCTTCTTTCTGTCCGATTCGCCGTTCACGTTGATGATGTGCAGTTTGCCGGCGCCGCTGTGCAGGTCGTCGGCGAAATCCATCACCGCACCGATCACCACCAGTTCGCCTTTGCGTACCTCTTCCGCGAATTTGTGCATGGCCGCCGCCACCTGATTGTGCACGTTGGCACGCACCCCCTCCATATTGTTCAGGCCGGAGGAGATTCGGGTAGAGGTACCCCTCAATTTTCGTCGAACAAAACTTGCAGACGCAGCCAGAGCAGCGGCTCCAGGCTGTGGCCAGTCTCGTGCGGGAAATGCAGTTGCGGGTTCAGTTCGAAGAACAGCCAGCGCCGGTTCAGCTGGCGGCGGTACAGTGCTGACAGGATGGCGTCATCCAGCCGGGACTGGGGGGCGCTGACGCCGATCAGGCTGAACTGGTATTGCAGGGCGCGTCTTTCGTCCAGCGTGTGGTAGACGGTAAAGTCTTGGCGCAGGTCGAAGCGCTGCGGCAGGTGCAACCAGGTTGCGCTGCTGGTGGCGCGGAACAGGGTCTGCGGCGCCAAGGCGCGTTCGAAATCGACCTGGGTGGTCTCGCCCAGCCCGGACTGGCTGAACCAGAACAGCGATTGTGCGGGCTTCATGCGCCAGTCCGCGCCGAGCGGCAGGGTGAGGCTGGCGCGCGCGCGGGCGAACGGTTCAAGCGGGGCCTGCAGCTTGATGCCGACATCGGTGCTGGTGTGCCACAGCTGCTCCTCGCTCTCTTCCAGGCGCAACGCCATGCCGTATTCACCCGGGGTGTCGATCCGCCTGATGCGTTGCGGCGGGTTGGGCGTGGCAGCACCGGAAGTGTTCTGCTCCGGCTCGCTCTCCAGCAGCAGGTGGAAACGGTATTCGGTCATCGGCAGGTGCAACTTGGCACGCCCTGACAGCGAGGTTGCGCGTCGCCCATCCGGCTGCAGCCGTTCGTTCAGGTCCAGCTGCAGCACGCTGCGGTTGCTTTCCTGGAATTCGCGCTCGTCGCCGAAGAAGCGGTCTATACCCGTGACCAGTCGCACGAAATTGCGCGAGACGAAGTCACGCGTGGCATCGGCCTGTTCCATACCGGCCTCGGACAGCGCGGGGAGCAGGTCGGGCAGCTCGGCCCGGGCAGCGGGCGGCAGGCAGAGCAGGGCACCCAGGCAGGCTGAACGGAGCAGGTGGCGGGGGAGGGGCATGCGGCGATGATACACATAAAGGTTCTTC
This sequence comes from Gallionellaceae bacterium, assembly GCA_037447315.1. Taxonomy (GTDB): domain Bacteria; phylum Pseudomonadota; class Gammaproteobacteria; order Burkholderiales; family Gallionellaceae; genus Sideroxyarcus. The sequence goes on from JBBIGX010000117.1 coordinate 4,777, forward strand.
AGACATTTCCGTGGGTTAGTAGTACGCTTTCGCGCATGGTCTTCAA
>JBBIGX010000118.1:0-4427 GCA_037447315.1 Gallionellaceae bacterium
CGACAGGTTGTTGGCGAAGCGACGATAAGGATTGGACTCGACAAGGCATCAAGTCGACCTTGAACAACCCACCCCGCAGAATCAATAGGCATTCAAACCCATGCCATAGAACGGCGGCCTACGCCGGTGCAGCCATTCCAGCATGATGAGCTCGTCGTCGGTGTGGTTGGCGACCGTGGTATTGGCCATGGACGGCATGCCTGTGCCGTCGTAGATGTAGATGGGGTGGTCATGGTGTTCGGTGACGATGCGTTCTACCCGCCACGGCTCGGCAGTCAGCTCCACCAGCGCGGTGCCGTAGCAGAGGCAGAAATAGACCCGCTTCGGTTCGGCTTCGATGTAACAGGCGGTGCCGCGGATACCGATGGCGGCGGTGGGCACCACCAGCCGTTTCTCGCCGTGCTCGAACACCGACAGTATCTTTCCACTGACCACGCGGAAGAACTCCTTGGCCGCATCCTTGCCGAAGCGCACCGTACTGTTGCTGCGTTGCAGGAAGGCGTTGCGGTCGATGACATAGATGGCCTCGCCATCCCGCCCGGTGGTGACCTGGTCGCCCGGCAACACGGGCTGCCCCTCCTTTGCCGGTTTGCCGTTGATGCGCACATCGCCCTTGATGCGGTGCATGCCCTGCACGGTGGCATAGTTGCCTGCCGCCAGCGCGTCACGGATCAGTCCGGGGATACCCGCCCCGGACAACAGGCCCAGCGCGGTGATCTGTTTCAGCAGTTTGCGGCGTGAACTGTCCATCCCGGCTCTCCCCTACGAGTTTCATCCGGACCGATGATAGCCGGTTGATCGATCCCTCCACAAAAAAACGGGCACCCGCAGGTGCCCGTTCCCCATACCCGACAAATACTCGCTTACTTGCCCATCTCCAGCATCAGCTGGTTGACGCGCTTGACGAAACTGGCCGGGTCATCGAGCTGACCGCCTTCGGCGAGCAGGGCCTGGTCGAACAGCACGTCAGCCCAGTCGTCGAAGCGTTGCTCGTCGCCCTGCAGGCGCAACTCCACCGGATGTGTAGGATTGATCTCGAGGATGGGTTTCGATATCGGCACTTTCTGACCGGCGGCTTTGAGCATGCGCGCGAGGTTGGCGCTCATGTCGTGCTCGTCGGCGACCAGACAGGCTGGCGAGTCGGTGAGGCGGTGCGTGACGCGCACTTCCTTGACCTTGTCGGCCAGGCTGGTCTTGATCTTTTCCAGCAGCGGCTTGAGTTCATCGGCCTGTTTCTCCTGCTCCTTCTTCTCGGCTTCATCGGCCAGCGCGCCCAGGTCCAGACCGCCCTTGGCGACGGAGACCAGCGGTTTGCCGTCGAACTCGGTCAGGTAGCTTAGCATCCATTCGTCCACGCGGTCGGACATCAGCAGCACTTCGATGCCTTTCTTGCGGAACACTTCGAGGTGCGGGCTGTTCCTGGCGGCGTTGAAGGTCTCGGCGGTGACGTAATAGATTTTGTCCTGACCGTCCTTCATGCGGGCGATGTAATCCTTGAGCGAGACGGTCTCGTCCTTGGTGTCGGCCTTGGTGGAGGCGAAACGCAACAGCCCGGCGATCTTGTCCTTGTTGGCGAAATCCTCACCCACGCCCTCTTTCAGCACCTTGCCGAACTCGCCCCAGAAGGTGGCGTATTTCTCCGGCTCTTTCTCGGCCATGTCGGCCAGCAGTGCCAGCACCTTGCTGGTGCAGCCTTTGCGGATGGCTTCGATGTCCTTGGATTCCTGCAGGATCTCGCGCGAGACGTTGAGCGGCAGGTCGGCGCTATCCACCACCCCGCGCACAAAACGCAGGTAGAGCGGCATCAGTTGTTCGGCGTCGTCCATGATGAACACGCGACGCACATAGAGCTTGATGCCGTGGCGCGCGTTGCGGTCCCACAGGTCGAACGGGGCATGCTTGGGGATATACAGCAGTTGCGTGTATTCGGTCTTGCCTTCGACACGGGCATGGCTCCAGGCCAGCGGATCGTCGTAGTCGTGGCCGACATGCTTGTAGAACGCCTTGTACTGCTCTTCGGTGATGTCGTTCTTGGATTGCGTCCACAGCGCGGTAGCCTGGTTGACGGTCTCGTCTTCGTCAGTGGCGACGTAACCGCCGTCCTTCCACTCCTCCTTCTTCATCACGATGGGCTGCACAATGTGGTTGGAATACTTGCGCACGATCTCGCGCAGCTTGTAGCCGGCCAGCAGGTCGTCCTGCCCTTCGCGCAGGTGCAGGGTGATTTCGGTGCCGCGCGTGGCCTTCTCCACCATCTCGATAGTGAACTCGCCGCCGCCGTCGGATTCCCAGCGCACGCCCTGGTCGGGCTTCTCACCTGCGCGGCGGGTGAAGACCGACACCTTGTCGGCCACGATGAAAGCGGAATAGAAGCCCACGCCGAACTGGCCGATCAGGTGTGCGTCCTTCTGTTGGTCACCGGACAGTTTGCTGAAAAACTCGCGTGTGCCGGACTTGGCGATGGTACCCAGGTTGGCGATAACCTCGTCGCGGTTCATGCCGATACCGTTGTCGATGATGGTCAGCGTGCGCGCGGCCTTGTCAAAACTGATGCGGATAGCCAGGTCGGAATCATTCTCGTACAAGGCATCGTTGTGCAGCGCCTCAAAACGCAGCTTGTCGCAGGCGTCGGAGGCGTTGGAGACCAGCTCGCGCAGGAAGATCTCGCGGTTGGAATAGAGCGAATGGATCATCAGCTGCAACAGCTGCTTGACCTCGGCCTGGAAACCCATGGTTTCGCGGTTGACGGCGGTACTGTCAGTCATGTCTTCTCCATAACAGATGGGTTGAACAGGGAATCGTGGAGCGGCAGGTGGGGGTGGCCTGCGCCGATTTCAAGAGGGGTGATGCACAGGCGGGCGCGGCACGAGGAAACGCACCTGGTTGCGTCCGTCCCGTTTGGCCGGGTACATGCCGTCGTCGGCCATGCGCAACATATCCTCGTGCGATTCGCAGCGCTGGTCGAACAGCACCACGCCGATGCTGGTGGTGCAGCAGTGCTCGACCACGCGCAGCGACTCCTCTTCCTTGTGCGCCACCTGCAGGCGATAGGGCTCGCCCAGAGAGTGGCGGATCTTTTCGGCGATGTGCATGGCGCTTGCGGGCGGCGAAATGGCCGCGCAACACGTTCATGATGGAGGATTCCGACATACCGGTTCTCGATGTCGCGGTTCACGTCCAGGCCGTGCGTATAGTAGTGTTCGGCATCATGGTCGCCGCCTGCGCGGTGGGTGCCGGACAAGCGACCTTCTTGCCCTTGAGATTGGAGACTTGCCCGATGCCACTGTCGCAACGCACCAGGATGATGCCGCGGAAAAGTTCGTCATCGCCCATCTTGCCGAACACGTGATAGCCCTGCTTGAGCGAGCCCACGGTCGGGTAGGGATTGGGCATGGCGAAATCGAAATAGCCGCCGAACAGCTTCTTGTCGAACTCCTCGTAATGGTGTAGAGGTTCAAGCCGGAAGTGCGCGTGCGGGATGCTGAACCGTCTCATACCCTCTCCCGTGTCTTCCCTGCAGACAGGGTAAGCCAGCCCGCGTGCAAATTTATCTGGCTATTCTGCTCGCCATCCGTATAATGCGCGCCTTGCCGTTTCCGGACTGCATCGAGTCCATCGTTTCCTGACCCCCTGCATCCACAGTCGATGCGTCTGGCTTCACCGGTTAGCGACGATGTTTTGTTTGCGCCGGTAGAGGTCACACACCCCTGCTGAATTCTTTTTGCCTCGCCACGAGGCTCGGCATGCGCTGTCACTTGCTTTGCACAAGGAAAATCATGTCTATTGAAAATACGAATATCGCAACCACCGCAACCGAAGTGTCCCTGACCTTTGATGCGCTCGGCCTCGCTCCCGCCATCCTGAAAGCGATCGCGGACGTCGGCTATACCACGCCCTCGCCCATCCAGGCACAGGCCATCCCCGAAGTGCTGGCCGGCCGCGACCTGATGGCCTCGGCCCAGACCGGCACCGGCAAGACAGCTGCCTTCATCCTGCCCGCCCTGCAACGCCTGTCGGTCGAATCGACCGTGCGCAGCAAAGGCCCACGCGTGCTGGTGCTGACCCCGACGCGCGAACTGGCGCAACAGGTCTCCGATGCCGCAGCCAAATACGGCAAGCACATGCGCCTGAAGACCGTCAGCATCCTCGGCGGTATGCCCTACCCGCTGCAGAACAAGCTGCTGTCCGGCTTCGTGGACATTCTGGTCGCCACGCCGGGCCGTCTGATCGACCACATCGAGCGCGGCCGCATCGACTTCTCGCGTCTGGAGATGCTGGTGCTGGACGAGGCTGACCGCATGCTGGACATGGGTTTCATCGATGACGTAAAGGACATCATCCGGGCCCTGCCCAAGAAGAGGCAGACCCTGCTGTTCTCGTCCACCATGCCTTACGCCATCCAGCGGCTGGCCGATGAGATCCTGCGA
>JBBIGX010000118.1:4437-4768 GCA_037447315.1 Gallionellaceae bacterium
GCCGCCACGCCGAAGACGCGCCAGACCCTGCTGTTCTCCGCCACACTGGATGGCGTGATCGGCAACCTGGCGCAGCGCCTGCTGAAAGAACCGAAGCGCATCAGCATCGCCGCCCCCAAGGCCAGACACGAGAACATCGAGCAGCGCCTGATGTACGTGGACGACCTGAACCACAAGAACCGCCTGCTCGACCATCTGCTGCGCGACGTGGAGTTGAACCAGGCCGTGGTGTTCACCGCCACCAAGCGCGACGCCGACCAGATCGCCGACGAGCTCTCCGCCGCCGGTCATGCCGCCGACGATCTTGAGCCTGTTCAGCGGCACCTGCAGG
>JBBIGX010000119.1:0-4700 GCA_037447315.1 Gallionellaceae bacterium
CGGCTGCCAAGCGTTCCCAGCGCGGCATGCTGTCCGGCAATGCGGGCGGACGGTGGGTGAGGCGCCAATAGAGGCGGAAGCAGACCAGCAGGAATACCGTGACTCCCAGCCATTTGTGGTAGCTGTACAGCCGCAGCTTGTACGGCGAGAGCGGCAACTCGTGCATATAAAAGCCGAGCGTGAAAGCAGACAGGATCAGCAGTGCGATCAGCCAGTGCAGGGAGATGGCGGTGCGGGTATAGCCGTTCGTCATGGCAGGTCTCCTGAGGATTTACCCGGACAGGGTAGCGCCGCGACAGGGGGCGGGCAAGTGAACTTCCACTTGGCGCAGACGTCTCATTCGGCGCTTGAAATTGCACCGGTGTGCCCTCATGTGCTGCGCCGAGCGGATAGAAGTCCGGATGATTGAAGTTTTCTTGATGACGGAGAGTGCCGAATGAAGCGTATCTTCTTGTTCCTGTTGACTAATATTGCTGTTTTGGCGGTGATCAGCATCACCTTGCGCATATTGGGGGTGGATCGCTGGCTGGATGAGAGCGGCGGCATCAGCTTCAGCGCCCTGCTGGTGATGTCGGCGGTGATCGGTTTCTCCGGCTCCATCATCTCGCTGCTGATGTCGAAATGGATGGCCAAGATGTCGGTCGGTGCCCATGTGATCGAGAACCCGCAGGATCCGACCGAGCGCTGGCTGGTGGAAACGGTGCGCCGTCAGGCGCAGGCCGCCGGTATCGGCATGCCGGAAGTGGCAATCTACGACGCGCCGGATGTGAACGCCTTCGCCACCGGCTGGAACCGCAACAATGCGCTGGTCGCCGTGAGTACCGGCCTGCTGCACAGCATGAACCGTGACGAGGCGGAGGCGGTGCTGGCGCACGAGGTGAGCCACGTCGCCAACGGCGACATGGTCACGCTGACGCTGATCCAGGGGGTGGTCAATACCTTCGTGGTGTTCTTCGCCAAACTGTTCGGCTATTTCGTGGACCGCGTGCTGCTGAAGAACGACGGCCGCGACGGTCCTGGCATCGGCATGTTCGTGGCCGAGATCGCGGCCCAGATCGTGCTGGGCATCCTGGCCAGCATCATCGTGATGTGGTTCTCGCGTCAGCGCGAGTTCCGTGCCGATGCCGGCGGTGCTGCCCTCGCCGGACGGCAGAAGATGATCGCCGCGCTGGAACGCCTGAAAGTGAACCACGAGCAGGCGACCTTGCCGGACAACATGGCCGCGTTCGGTATCTCCGGCCGCAAGGTCATGCACCTGTTCAGCAGCCACCCGCCGCTGGACGAGCGCATCGCCGCTTTGCGCGAAGGACGTTGAATCAAACGCGGGGTATGAAACAGAACGGCGGGGACATCCCCGCCGTTTTTCATTCCTCTTCGTCGAAATCCTCATAGTGCTGGCGCGGCGGATCGCCGTCGTAGACCCGGTTGCGCCGGTTCATCAGGTAAGCTTCGCGTATCGAGCTGTAACGGTCGATGCTGGTGCTATCCAGCAGCTTTTCGTTGTCCAGCAGGTGCACGCGGGCATTAAAGGCTTCGCCGATATAGGCTGTGTTGCGTGTGGGGACATGTGCCGTGTTGCTGATGGGATCGACAAAACTGTCCGCATAACGGCCGAGGCCGTCGCGCACCGAGCTGGGGCCGAGCAGGGGCAGTACCAGATAGGGGCCGCTCGGCACGCCCCAGTAACCCAGGGTCTGTCCGAAATCCTCGTCATGTTTTTCCAGGCGAGAGGTGACTTCGATCAGACCGAACACGCCGAAGGTGGTGTTGAACAACACGCGACTGCCATCGCTGGCCGCTTGCCGGAACTTCAGTTGCAACAGGTCGTTGAAGGTGACTGCGACGTCATCTAGGTTGCCGAAGAAGTTGTCCACCGCTTTCTGTCCCGGTCTGGGCATGGCTTTCACATAGCCTTCGGCCAGCGGTTTCACCACGGCGCGATCGATGGCGTCGTTGAAATTGAACATCGCGCGGTTGTAGGTCTCGAAAGGATCCTGCTCCTGCGTGTAACGGCTCAGGTAGGTGGTGCTGCAACCGCTCACCAGCAGGCCGATGGCGACGGCCCATGTGGTGGCGTAACGCTTGCCGGAAAGGTCAGTCGGGTTCATGCGGAATATTATAATCTGCTAATGAAGTGCGCAGCATAGCAGCCCGCGTCTCGGGTGTCTCCAGACTGATGCGCCCCAGCGTACCCAGCCGGTAATCCTGCAGCAGCGTTATCGCCGCCTTCTCCAGATCAGGCTCCTGGCCGCGGATGCGGAAACCGCGCTGTTGGGCGATAGCCTCGATCAGAGCCACGCCGTCCATGCCTTGCGTCACCGATTTGTAGCGTTGCGCCAGCAGTACGGGATAGCGTTGCAGCAGCAGGTCGCCGAGGAAGGTGGCGACCTCGCTCTCTTGGTAGGCATTGCGGCCGATCAGGTTGCTGGCGGCGAGCATCAGGCCGTCGCTCTCATGTTCGATCTTTGGCCACATCATGCCCGGCGTGTCGACCAGTTGCATATGGTCGTTGAGATCGAAGAACTGCAGATTTTTGGTGATGGCCGGTTCGTCGCCTACGGCGGCGGTGCGGCGCTTGAGCAGCGCGTTGATGAAAGTGGATTTGCCAACATTGGGGATGCCCATCACCATCATGCGCAGCGGTTTGATCGGGGTTCCGCGATGCGGCGCCAGTGGCAGGCACAGCTTGGGGACCTTCGCCGCTTCGCCAGGCTTTTTGCAGGAGAGGGCGACTGCTCTCACGTTTTTCTGGCGGTTGAAGTGATCCAGCCAGGCTTGGGTCGCCGCCGGGTCGGCCAGGTCGGCCTTGTTCAGTACCTTGAGGCAGGGGCGCTGGCGATGCTCGCGCATCTCGCGGATATCGGGTTGCTGCCCGCTTCCGGCACGCGCGCATCCAGCACCTCGATGACGACATCGATGCGCTCCATGGTCTCGGTCGCCTTCTTCTTCGCCGAGGTCATGTGTCCGGGGAACCACTGGATCGCCATTTGTATGCAGCCACTGAAAAGAGGCGCGCATTCTAACTGTTTGACGGGTATAACTCACCCTCCGATAATCAGGCCATCTTTCCTTGAGGTCGCACGCCATGACCACCATCCGCCAGCAGGATTTCATCAGCAGCATCGCTGACGCGCTGCAATTCATTTCCTACTACCATCCCGAAGACTATGTGAAGTCGCTGGCCGAGGCCTATCGGCGCGAGCAGTCGCCCGCCGCGAAGGACGCGATGGCGCAGATCCTTACCAACTCGCGCCTGTGCGCACTGGGCAAGCGCCCTATCTGTCAGGACACCGGCATCGTCGTCGCCTTCGTCAAGGTGGGCATGGACGTGCGCTGGGAAGGGGCGACCATGAGTGTCACTGACATGGTGAACGAAGGTGTGCGCATTGCCTACAACTGGCCGGAGAATGTGCTACGCGCTTCCATCGTGGCCGACCCCGCGGGGCGGCGCAAGAACACCGGCGACAACACGCCCGCCGTGGTGCATTACGAACTGGTACCCGGCGACAAAGTGGAGATAGATATTGCGGCCAAGGGCGGCGGCTCGGAGAACAAATCGCGCTTCGCCATGCTCAATCCCAGCGACGACATCGTGGAATGGGTGGTCAGCCAGCTACCCGGCATGGGTGCGGGTTGGTGCCCGCCGGGACATCTCGGCATCGGCATCGGCGGCACGGCGGAAAAAGCCATGTTGCTTGCCAAGCAGGCGCTGATGGAACCCATCGACATGACCGAACTCAAGGCGCGGGGGGCTGCGAACCGCATCGAAGAGTTGCGCATCGAGATCTACGACAAGGTCAACGCGCTGGGCATCGGCGCGCAGGGCCTGGGCGGACTCACCACCGTGCTGGACGTCAAGATACTCGACTACCCCACGCACGCTGCCTCCAAGCCCGTCGCACTCATCCCCAACTGCGCCGCCACGCGCCATGTGCATTTCACCCTGGACGGCAGCGGCGCGGCCAGCTTTGAGCCGCCGAAGATCGAAGACTATCCCGATGTGCACTGGGCCCCCGCGCCGGATGCGCGCCGCGTGAACCTGGACACCGTCACCCGCGCCGACATCGCGCAGTGGCAGCCGGGCGAGACCTTGCTGCTCTCGGGCAAGCTGCTGACAGGTCGCGATGCGGCGCACAAGCGCATGGTAGACATGCTGGGCAAGGGCGAGCAATTGCCGGTGGATTTCAACGGCCGTTTCATCTACTACGTCGGACCGGTCGATCCCGTGCGCGACGAAGTGGTCGGCCCTGCCGGCCCCACTACCGCGACGCGCATGGACAAATTTACCGACAGCATGCTGGCGATGACCGGCCTCATCGGCATGATCGGCAAGGCCGAGCGCGGCAAGACCGGAATCGAAGCCATCAAGAAACACGGCGCGGTGTACCTCATCGCCATCGGCGGCGCGGCCTACCTCGTCGCCAAGGCCATCAAGCAAGCACGTGTTGTCGCCTTCGCCGACCTTGGCATGGAAGCCATCTACGAGTTCGAGGTGCAGGACATGCCGGTGACGGTGGCGGTGGATACGCAGGGGAGGTCGGTGCATGAGACGGGGCCGGCGGAGTGGAGGGGGAGAATTGCGGGGATACCGGTGAAGGTGGTGTGAGAGCACCTTTTTGCCTCATTTGAAAAACGAGTGGGTAAAGGGGGGCCGAGATTGCGGGTCAAGGGCGGGCGCAGCCCGGCTGCGCGAACCCTTG
>JBBIGX010000120.1:0-4684 GCA_037447315.1 Gallionellaceae bacterium
TTCGACGACAAGGACAAGCTGCACCGCCGTGGAGGTGCAGAAGATGGCCAAGGGCTTCGACCGCATGCTGTTCTCCAACGTCAATTTCCGCATCGAGGCGGGGGAGAAGGTGGCCATCATCGGCCCCAACGGCATCGGCAAAACGACTTTGCTGCGCATCCTCGCCGGCGACCTGAAGCCGGACACCGGCACCGTGAAATGGGCGGAGAAGGCCAAGCTCGGCTATTACGCGCAGGACCATGCGCATGACTTCGCCGAAGACAAGGCCATGATGGAATGGATGACCGACTGGCGCGGCGACGGCGACGACGATCAGGTGGTGCGCGGCACGCTGGGCCGCCTGCTGTTCTCCGGCGACGACGTGAAGAAGAACGTCAAGGTGCTGTCCGGCGGCGAGAAGGGACGCATGCTGTTCGGCAAGCTCATGCTGCAGAAGCCCAACGTGCTGCTGATGGACGAGCCGACCAACCACATGGACATGGAAGCCATCGAATCGCTCAATACCGCGCTCGACCTGTACAAGGGCACGCTGGTGTTCGTCAGCCATGACCGCGAGTTCGTCAGTTCGCTCGCCACGCGCATCATCGAGATCAGCGAGCGCGGCGTGACCGACTACCACGGCACCTACGAGGAATATCTGCGCAGCCAGGGCATGGAAGCGTAACGAGCAGGCCATGCGCAGGGTCATCGGCGTATTCGATTCGGGTGTGGGGGGACTCTCCGTTCTGCACCATATCCGCGAAGCGTTGCCTGATGCCGATCTGGTCTATGTGGCCGACTCCGGCCATGTGCCCTATGGCGACAAGTCTCCTGCCTATATCGAGGCGCGCGCCATGGCGTTGACGCGCTTCCTGCTTGATCAGGGTGCGGAAGCCATCGTCATCGCCTGCAACACCGCCACCGCCGCCGCCGCTCACGCCTTGCGTAAGCAATTCAGCAAGATTCCCATCGTTGCCATGGAGCCCGCCGTGAAACCCGCCGTCGCCGCGACGAAGAGCGGCGTGGTCGGCGTACTGGCCACCATCGGCACGCTGGAGAGCGCGCGCTTCGCCGCGCTGCTGGAGAAATATGCGGGCAGCGTGAAGATCGTCACCCAGGGTTGTCCCGGCCTGGTCGAAGCCGTCGAGCGCGGCGACCTGCACGGCCTCGAGGCACGCCGCCTGGTCGAACGTTACACCGCGCCACTGCGCAAGGCGGGCGCCGATACCCTGATCCTCGGCTGCACCCACTATCCCTTCCTTGCCCCGCTCATCCGCGAAGTGGTCGGAGAGGACATCGTGCTGGTCGACACCGGCGCAGCGGTCGCGCGCGAACTGAAGCGCCGGGTGCAGGCCGAACTGCCGCCGCGCGTGACCGAAGGTGTCAGCGGCGGCGAGACGTTCCATACCAGCGGCGATGCACAGCAGGCCGCGCGCATCATGTCCCTGCTGTGGAGGCGGGAAGTCGCGGTGCAGCCCTTGCCGCAGGTATATAGCTGAGCCGATCCCGCCATGAACAAGACGGCTGACGACGAATCTGTGTCTCAGGTGCCCAGATGTACCGACTGCGCGCATTACTACATCACCCATGAAACACAGTTCCGCTACGGCTGCCGTGCCATGGATTTCAAGAGCCGGCGCCTGCCCATGCTGGATGTGCTGGAGGCCTCCGGCCAGCCCTGTCAGTTCTTTGCTGCCAAGAAACGATCCTAGAAAGCGAATTCCAGCCCGGTGCTATACAGCACATCGCGCTGCTGCACCGTCTGCGGCGGACGCGAATCGAAGGCCACTTCCAGGCTGATCTTGAAATCCAGCCTGTCGGCCAGCTTCACCAGCAATACCGCCTGTTCCAGTATTCGGTAATCGGAACCATCGGAAAGCGCGGGCTGGTAATACAGCGTGTTGTTGAAACGGACCTGCTCATTGATCTGCTGTTTCAGCACCAGATAGCTGTTGCCCCGCCACAGGCTGGACTGCAATTCGTCGGTGGTGCCGAACTGTCCATTCAGGCTCTCCTGTTCGTGGAAGGCGCCAAAACCAAGATAGGCCGCAGCCTTGCCCACTTCTTCCCGTAACACCCAGCGCAAGCCGCCGCCCAGCAAGGTGCGCTGCGCCAGTCGCGCGAAGCGGTCGCGTCCAGTCTGGGCGAAGGCTTCCACGCCCCGGTCATGAGCCAGGCCGGTGCGGTGGCGCAGATGCAGGAAGGCGCGATCGGTATCGGTCTGGCCGCGACTCTGGCCGCTGGCATATTGCAACTGGGCGAACTCGGTATGGGCATCATGCTGCCAGAGTGCCTGGGCATCGGCTTTCAGTGCGCTCTTCTCGCTGTTGCCGCTGGCGCCATTCGCCGCGAGGCTGACACTGCCATGCAGGCCTGGTTCGGTCTTGCCGATGATGGCCTGTTCGACATTGACGATGGCCTGCACCGGCAAAGGCAGCCAGCACAGCATGAAAAAATAATGACGACACATGGGTCCGGTGAAGAAGTCCCGCTTATTTTACTGGAATCCCATGCCGGTCGGCCTTTTCGCTAGAATGCCCATCGTTATTCCCGGAATACGACATGGACATGCCCCGCCGCTACACCCTTACCATCTCCTGCCCGGACCGCTCCGGCATCATCGCCGCCGTCACCGGCTTCATCGCCGAGCACGGCGGTTTCATCACCGAGGCGAGCTATCACACCGAACAGGAAGCGCAGCGCTTCTTCATGCGCCAGGAGATACGTGCCGATTCGCTGCCGTTCGACGCGGACGGTTTCCGCGAGCGCTTCGGCAAGCTGGCGCGGGCATTCGACATGGACTGGCAGCTAGCCGATTCCGCCATCAGGAAGCGGCTGGTGGTGCTGGTGAGCAAGCAGGACCACTGTCTGGACGACCTGCTGCACCGCTGGCGCAGCGGCGAACTGCAGGTGGACATCCCCTGCGTGATCTCCAACCACGAGGATCTGCGCAGCTTCGTCGAATGGCACCGCATCCCCTTCATCCATGTCGACATGGCGGACAAGGAGCGCGCGTTCAGGAAGATTGCCGGCCTGTTCGAGGAGCATCGCGGCGATGCCATGGTGCTGGCGCGCTTCATGCAGATATTGCCGCCCTGGCTATGCCGGTGTTATCCCGGACGCGTGATCAACATCCACCACAGCTTTCTGCCTTCCTTCGTCGGCGCCAAGCCTTACCATCAAGCCTACCAGCGCGGCGTGAAGCTGATCGGCGCTACCTGCCACTACGTGACCGACGAGCTGGATGCCGGCCCAATCATCGAGCAGGACACCGTGCGCATCGACCACGGTGACACGCCGGACGACCTGGTGCGCTACGGCCGCGATATCGAAAAGACCGTGCTGGCGCGCGGCCTGCGCTACCACGTGGAAGACCGTGTGCTGGTGTGCGGCAACAAGACCATCGTATTCCGTTGATGGCCGGTGGCGGGCCGGGTGATCCGCTGTACCAATTGCGGTGGTGGAAACTAAATGCCGGCATGGCCACTCTATGGCGCAGTCGCTTATCCTTTACCGCATGCGCCGCACAGATAACCCGCCGTGAGTCCGAACACCCTACGCATCGGCCCCTATTCCATCGTGCGCGAACTGGGAGAGGGTGCCACTTCCAACGTCTATCTGGCTTTGCGCGACGGCTCTTACGCGTCGGTCGCGCTCAAACAACTACGCAAGGCCAGCCGCACGCCGCTGCACAAGGCCATGTTCACCGCCGAGGTGGAGCTCGGGCGCAAGATGCAGCATCGCAACATCGTGCGCGTGCTGGATGCCGACCTGGACGAACCGAGCGGCGCCTATCTGGTGATGGAATACATCAACGGCAAGCCGCTGGACCGGCATGACGACGTGGATACCCTGCTGCCGCTGGACAAGGTGCTCTCCGTCATCGCGCAGGTGGCCGAGGCGCTGAAATATGCGGCACAGATGGGCGTGGTGCACCGCGACGTGAAGCCCGGCAACATCATCCTCATGCCCAACGGCGTCGCCAAACTGACCGACTTCGGCTGTGCCATCCCGGTCAGCGAGATGGGCGCGGTAGTAGCCGGCAGCCTGGCCTACATGTCGCCGGAACAGATCGCAGGCGAAGCGCTCGATCAGCGCTCCGACATCTATTCGCTGGGTGCGGTGCTGTACCGCCTGCTCACCGGCCATCACAGCTTCGAAGCCGACAACCAGTTCGATGCGCGCATCGCCATCCTGAATTTTCCCATCATTCCCATCGACACCTACCGCAAGGCTTTGCCCAAGGTGCTCACCGACGTGGTCGAGCGCGCCATGCAGAAAGACCCGTCGCAACGTTATGCGAACTGGGACGCATTCATCGCCGACTTGAGCAAGGCGATACACCTCATCGAGCAGAGCGACTTCGACATGGACTTGTATCGCGGCTTCAGCATGCAGACCCAGGCTGTGCTGTCCGACTACATGTCGCGCTCGCGCGAGTTTTCGCGCAGCTCGTTCTCGCAGAGCAGCATCCCGGATTCATTCGCAGGATAAAAAAAGGGCACCTTCGCAGGTGCCCTTGAAGTGGAGCCGGGAGGCTCCAGGGAGGAGACTGTTACAGGTTGTATGCGCGCTCGCCGTGCGAGGTGGTGTCCAGACCTTCGCGCTCGTCTTCTTCCTTGACGCGCAGGCCGATGGTCAGGTCCACGATCTTGAAGGCGATGAAGGCGACCACTGCGGACCAGATCACCGAGGTCAGGACGGC
>JBBIGX010000121.1:0-4677 GCA_037447315.1 Gallionellaceae bacterium
CTACTGCGGTAGGCCATCTGCGGCGTTGCGCGGTGCTCGCTCCCTCGCCTATCTACTTGATATGTCTCGGTCGCTGCGCTCCGTGCGCCTTGCATCTGGCCATCCTCGCTACGTTTTTCAACGGCCTGTTAGTCCCTTTTCCAATAACTGTGAACAGATGCACTGGATGGCAGTTGAAACCCTGCGAGCCGGCTGTTACCCTCGCTCGCCATTCGTATAGATGACACAAAACGTTTCAAGGGAGAGAAAAAAATGAGACAGATATTGCTGACCTTGTGTTTGGCCCTGTCGCTCACGACGGCCTGGGCGATGGATGAAACGGCCGCCTCCGCCGTACCGGCGACCAAAACGGCCATTCAGCCGGCCGAGGCAGCAGCCCCTGTCGATCTGCCCGCGGCAACGCCTGTCGCCGGGATGTCTGCGCCCTCTGCCCCAGCCGAAGAAGAATCCGACCAGAAGAAGCTGATCGCCCTGCAGCGCAAGCTCGTCGCGCAAAAGGTAGAACTGTTCCGGAACACGATCAAGAACACCGAATCCAAAAAGAACCTGTTCTCGCGACTGCTGACGTCATCGCAGAATCCGATCGATGCGGAACTGCTGGCCGAGATGCGCCGCTTCGCCGAAAGCCATCCCGAACTGCCTGAGACGGCCGAGATATACCTGCTGATGGCGCAGGTACATCAGCGCATCGGCGAATACCCGGCGGCAGCGATCGACCTGCTCCTGCTGCGTGCCGCCTATCCCGACTCTCCTTTCGACAAGGACGCGGCCAAGCGTCTGCAGGCGCTGGCGGGCGACGACCTGAAGAAGCATGCCGACATGCTGAAAACGGCCGGGACGAAGATCGCCAGCCTGAAAGGGGAGCGCGAGGAACGCGTGGTCGGCCTGCTGCGTCTGCTCGGCGAGAACACGGAAAAGGACTTGGCCCGCCCAATCGCCGATGCTTGCGCCTCATTTCTGGCAAGCAACCAAGCTTGGCTGCAGGAAGACCAGATCGAACATGTCTGGGCGCGCCAGGCGGCCTTGCTGGATGCCCAGACTGCGGTCTATCACTATGACAAGCTGCTGGCACTGTATCCGGAAAGCGCCCTGCGCGCCGACAGCCTGCTGGCCAAGGCCACGATACAGCGCAAGAACCTGCTCCTCCATGCGCAGGCTGCCGCAACCTATCAGCAGTTGATCACCCAGTTCCCCGATTCTGCCGAAACCAAGCAAGGGTATGAAGCGCTCGGCGCGATGTATGACATTGATATGCAAGATTATCCCAACGCGATCAAGACCTACGAGGCCATTGTGGCGCGTTACGGCAACGACCCTGTGGTGTTGCGGGCATTGCGTGCGATGGCTGGTATCCAGCAGAACAAGAGTAAACAGCCTGCACAGGCGATCGAGAGCTATTTGAAGATCGCCGAGCTGTTCAAGGGCAACGAAGGTCTGGAGGCGCTGCTGGCTGCCGAAAGGCTGGCACTGTTCACCACGCGCGACTGGGCCAAGGCAATCGACATCAATCACCGCATCATGGCCTTCCTCCCCGGCCACGAGGAAGCAATCAAGGCCGAGTTCAAGAACGCGGAGATCACCGAAGAGAAACTCGGCGACAAAATGGCGGCCAGGGCGTTGTATGCTGCTTTCCTCGACAAACATCCCAAGCATGAACTGGCCAGGGATGCCACCCGGCGCATCGAGGCCATCGACAAGGCAGCCGGCAGCACCCCCCGATGAACCACGAGATATGAAAGTTGAAATCCAGCCATGACCGCACCACTGCTCATCGCCAAGAAAGATAAACAAGAAATCTTCCTGCTGCCGCAGATGGCCAACCGCCACGGCCTGATCACCGGTGCCACCGGCACCGGCAAGACCGTGACACTGCAATCGCTGGCGGAATCCTTCTCGCGCATCGGGGTGCCGGTGTTCCTGTCCGACTTCAAGGGCGACCTCTCCGGCGTCGCAAAGAAAGGCGGCGGCAACGCCAAGGTACAGGCGCGCGTCGAACAACTGCAGCTGGATGACTTCGAACATCGCGCCTATCCGGTCACTTTCTGGGATGTGGAAGGCAAGCTCGGCCACCCGGTGCGCGCCACCGTGTCCGACATGGGGCCGCTGCTGCTGGGCCGCATGCTCAACCTCAACGATACCCAGCAAGGCGTGCTGACGCTGGTGTTCAAGATCGCCGACGACAACGGCATGTTGCTGCTCGACTTCAAGGACCTGCGCGCGATGGTGCAGTACGTGGGCGAGAACGCGAAACAGTTCACCACCGAATACGGCAACATCTCCGCTGCCAGCGTGGGCGCAATCCAGCGCGGCCTGCTGCAACTGGACCACGAGGGCGGTGAGCAGCTGTTCGGCGAGCCGATGCTGGATATCAACGACCTGATGCAGACCGACCGCGGTGCCGGCGTCATCAACATCCTCGCGGCCGACAAGCTGATGCAGTCACCCAAGGTGTATTCGACGCTGCTGCTGTGGCTGCTTTCCGAACTGTACGAGAACCTGCCGGAGGCGGGCGACCTGGAGAAACCCAAGCTGGTGTTCTTCTTCGACGAGGCGCACCTGCTGTTCAGCGACGCGCCCGCCGCGCTGGTGGACAAGGTGGAACAGGTGGTGCGCCTGATCCGCTCCAAGGGCGTCGGCGTGTATTTCGTCACGCAGAATCCGGCCGACGTGCCGGACAAGATCCTGGGCCAGCTCGGCAACCGCGTGCAACACGCCTTGCGCGCCTTTTCGGCGCGCGACCAGAAGGCGGTACGCGCCGCTGCCCAGACCATGCGTGACAACGCGGAACTGGACGAGGAAGCCGTCATCACCGAACTCGGCGTGGGCGAGGCGCTGGTGTCCACGCTGAACGAGAAGGGCACGCCCGGCATCGTCGAGCGCGCGCTGATCGTCCCGCCGCGCGGGCAAATCGGCCCAATCACCGAAACCGAACGCGCCGACATCATCGCCAATTCCATCGTCGCCGGGGTCTATGAGAAAGCCGTGGACCGCGAGTCGGCCTACGAGATGCTGAAAGGCCGCGCTAACGAACAGCAGACGGCAGAGGCGAAGACGGAGAACGCCGCTCCCGCAGCATCCGGCAGCGGTCTGCTCGGCGGCCTTTTCGGTGGCGGCAATTCGCGCCGGCAGGGTGTGGGCGAGGCCATGGTGAAGAGCGTGGTGCGCACCGTGGGCGCCGAGGTCGGACGGCAACTGGTGCGTGGCATCCTCGGTTCGCTGATGGGCGGCAGCACCTCCGCCCGTCGCCGTCGCTGAGATGGAACCGGTCCGACGGGATTTCGAACAGGTCGCCTCGCGCTGGGACAGCCACCCGACGCGGCTGAAGATCGCGCAGGATGTGAGCGATGCGATCCTGCGCATGGTGGAACTCACGCCGCAGATGGACGTACTCGATTACGGCTGCGGCACCGGCCTCATCGCCCTGCGCTTGCAGCCGCAGGTGCGTTCGGTGTGCGGCGCGGACAGTTCGCCGGCGATGATCGCCGTGCTGGAGGACAAGATCGCCACGCTCAAGCCCGGCAACGTCAGTACCCAACTGGTCGATCTCGAACATGGCGCGCATGCCGCAGGCAGCTACGACCTCATCGTGAGCAGCATGGTGACCCACCACATCCCCGACACCGCCGCGCTGCTGCGAGAGTGGAAGCGCCTGCTCAGGCCGCACGGGCAGATCGCCTTCGCCGACCTCGACAGCGAGGATGGCGCTTTTCATGGTGACAACACCGGGGTGTTCCATCTCGGCTTCGATCGCGCCGCCTTGCGCCAGCTGCTGCTGGCGGAAGGCTACAGCGACGTGCGCGACGCCACCGCGACCGTGGTGAACAAGGAAGTGGCAGGCAAGGCACGCGAATTCCCCATCTTCCTCATCACGGCGCGGCTCGCTTAGCCATGGCCGCCCAGCTCCCCATCCAGAAACAATTGCGCGCCCTCGCTTCGCCTGAGGTTGCGCGCATCGCGCAAGGTTTCTTCAAGACCGGCAAAGGGCAATACGGCGAGGGCGATGTGTTCCTCGGCATCAAGGTGCCGGTGCTGCGCGCACTGGCGAAACAGCAGCGCGATGCGGGGCTGGATGTGGTGCAGACCCTGCTTGATTCGGCGTATCACGAGGAACGCGTGTTCGCCTTGCTGTTGCTGATGCAGTTCTATGCGCGCGCCGACGTTGCCGGAAAACAGGCCGCCTACGACCTCTACCTCGCCAACACGCAGCGCATCAACAACTGGGACCTGGTGGACATCTCTGCCCCGCACATCGTCGGCAGGCATCTGGAAGACAGGCCGCGCAAGCTTCTGCACAGGATGGCGAAGTCGGCTTCGCTGTGGGAGCGCCGCATCGCCATCATCGCCACCTTCCATTTCATCCGCCGCGACGACTTCGGCGACACACTGCGCATCGCCGAAACGCTGCTGCACGACGAGCATGATCTGATGCACAAGGCAGTGGGCTGGATGTTGCGCGAAGTGGGCAAACGCGATCAGGCGCGGCTGGAGGATTTCCTGCGCAGCCACTATACCGAGGTGCCCCGCACCGCCCTGCGTTACGCCATCGAGCGCTTTTCCCCGGATCTGCGCCTGCGCTACCTGCGCGGGGACCTTCCGGCAGCTTGATTCCAAGCGGTTGTTTCTATACAGTTCGGCAATCTTTCAACGACAGCAGCCCCATATGCCACGGTTCAGCGA
>JBBIGX010000122.1:0-4630 GCA_037447315.1 Gallionellaceae bacterium
CGTTCAACGTCAACAACCTGGAACAGGTCAAGGCCATCATGGAAGCGGCCGACGAATGCAACAGCCCGGTCATCATGCAAGGCTCCGCTGGCGCGCGTAAGTATGCGGGCGAACCGTTCCTGCGTCACCTGATCGAAGCGGCGGTGGAGATGTATCCGCACATCCCCGTCGTCATGCACCAGGACCACGGCGCATCGCCCGCCGTCTGCATCAACGCCATCAAGTCCGGCTTTTCCAGCGTGATGATGGACGGTTCGCTGATGACCGACGGCAAGACTCCGTCTTCTTTCGACTACAACGTCAACGTCACGCGCAGTGTGGTCGAGATGTCGCACGCGGTTGGCGTGTCCGTCGAAGGCGAATTGGGCTGCCTCGGTTCCTTGGAGTCTGGCCACGGCGAAAAGGAAGATGGCCACGGCGCTGAGGGTGTGCTGAGCCACGATCAGCTGCTGACCGATCCTGACCAGGCCGCAGAATTTGTCAAACTGACCCAGGTGGACGCGCTGGCCATTGCCATCGGCACATCGCATGGTGCGTACAAGTTCACCAAGCCGCCCACAGGGGCCGTGCTGCGTATTGACCGCATCAAGGAAATCCACGCCCGCATCCCCAATACCCATCTGGTGATGCACGGTTCTTCGAGCGTGCCGCAAGAATGGCTGGAAATCATCAACCAGTTCGGCGGCGCGATGCCGCAGACCTACGGCGTGCCGGTCGAAGAGATTGTCGAAGGCATCAAGCACGGCGTGCGCAAGGTGAACATCGACACCGACCTGCGCATGGCTTCCACCGGCGCGATACGCCGCTACCTGGCGCAGAACCCCAAGGACTTCGACCCGCGCAAGTTCCTCGCCGAGGCCACCAAGGCGATGAAGGCGATCTGCAAGGCGCGTTACGAAGCCTTCGGTTCTGCCGGTCAGGCTAGCAAGATCAAGCCAATTTCGCTGGACAGCATGGCACAGCGCTATGCCAAGGGCGAGCTGAACGCGGTGATCAAGTAAGCCTCAGCTTACTGGCAGAAAAAGCGGCCTGCGGGCCGCTTTTTCATTGGGCCCGGTCTGCCGCGTGTTCCAGCAGGAAGCGCTCGAACTCCTGTGTCGCCATGGACGGGCGTTTGTCCTTGCGCTGCACCAGATACCAGTGGCGCACGATGGGGAAACCATCCACATCCAGCACCACCAGACGACCGGTCTCCAGCTCCAGCTCGATGCCATGACGCGAGATGATGCCGATACCCATACCCGCCTGCACCGATTGTTTGATTGCTTCGTTGGTGTCCATCTCCATGTGACTGGGCAGCGGCAGCTGGTGGGTGGTGAAATAACGTTCGGCCACACTGCGTGTGCCGGACCCCAGTTCGCGCAGCAGCAAGGTCTCGCGTATCAGTTGATGCGGCTGGATCTTGTGTGCAGCCGCCAGCGCATGGTCAGGTGCGGCGATCACGACCAAGGGGTTTTCCAAAAAGGGGCTGGCCATCATCTCGGTACCGGGCGGCGGCTGGCCCATGATGGCAAGGTCGGCCAGATTTTCGCTCAGCTGACGCAGCACCGCATCACGGTTCGCCACCGAGAGCGAGACCTGGATGCCGGGGTGGATACGGATGAAACGCGCCAGCAGTTGCGGCATGAAATAGTTCGCCGTACTCACCACGGCGATGTTGAGGCGGCCGCGATCAAGACCTTTCATCGCATCGAAACAGGACTCCATTTCCAGCATAAGCTGCAAGATGGAACGCGCATAGTGCAGCAGCTCACGACCGGCTTCGGTCAGGAAGATGCGCTTGCCGCTCTGCTCGAACAACGGCAGGCCGACGATCTGTTCGGCCTGTTTGATCTGCATGGAGACTGCAGGTTGGGAGAGGTACAATTCCTGCGCCGCCCGCGAATGGTTGAGATGGCGCGCGACGCATTCGAAGACTTGGAGCTGGCGCAAAGTGATGGCTAACATGAGGACACCTTATCATAAAAGACGCTTATCATTGTAATAAAAACATTTGACTATCAATTATGGTTGGGGTGCGTATAGTTCGCATCGGAACATTTATCCAACAACATCTGAGGAGAAATAGATGGATCAATCGAATCGTTATGCTCGCCTGGACCTGAAAGAGGCAGACCTGATCGCCGGCGGTCGCCACCTGCTGGTCGCCTACAAGCTGATTCCCGCCAAGGGCCACAGCTTCCTGGAAGTGGCTGCTCACGTCGCGGCCGAGTCCTCCACCGGCACCAACGTGGAAGTGTCCACTACCGACGACTTCACGCGCGGCGTCGACGCGCTGGTCTACGAAGTGGACGAGACTGCATTCGGTGACGATCCGGTGAAGGGTGGCGGTCTGATGAAGATTGCTTACCCGGTCGAACTGTTCGACCTGAACCTGAGCGACGGCCACTACAATGTCTCCCAAATGTGGTCCCTGATCCTGGGTAACAACCAGGGCATGGGCGATCACGTCGGTCTGCGCATGCTGGACTTCCTGGTGCCCGAGTGCATGATCCGCAAGTTCGACGGTCCGAGCGTGGGGATCAAGGATCTGTGGAAGGTGTTGGGTCGTCCGGAAGTGGACGGCGGCTACATCGCCGGCACCATCATCAAGCCCAAGCTGGGCCTGCGCCCCGAGCCGTTCGCCAAGGCGTGCTACGACTTCTGGTTGGGTGGCGACTTCATCAAGAACGATGAGCCGCAAGCCAACCAGACGTTCTGCCCGATGGAAGTGGTCATTCCCAAGGTCGTGCAGGCGATGGATAAGGCCCAGCAGGAAACCGGTCAGGCCAAGCTGTTCTCCGCCAACATTACTGCCGACTTCCATGGCGAAATGATCAAGCGTGGCGAATACATCCTGGGCGAATTCGCAAAGATCAACTCCGAATCGCACGTTGCCTTCCTGGTGGACGGCTTCGTGACCGGCCCGGCGGGTGTGACGACTGCCCGCCGTGCTTTCCCGAAGACCTTCCTGCACTTCCACCGTGCAGGCCACGGCGCCGTGACTTCCTACAAGTCGCCAATGGGTATGGATCCAGTTTGCTACATGAAGCTGGCCCGCTTGATGGGCGCTTCCGGCATCCACACCGGCACCATGGGCTACGGCAAGATGGAAGGTCATGCAAAAGAAAAAATCCTGGCTTACATGCTGGAGCGTGACGAAGTTCAAGGGCCTTACTTCTATCAGAAGTGGTACGGCATGAAGCCGACTGCGCCGATTATTTCTGGCGGTATGAACGCGCTGCGTCTGCCAGGTTTCTTCGAGAATCTGGGTCATGGCAACGTGATCAACACCTGCGGCGGCGGCTCCTTCGGCCACATCGACAGTCAGGCAGCCGGCGGCATCTCTCACCCCCAGGCTTACGAGTGCTGGAAAACCGGTACCGACCCGATCGAGTACGCGAAGACCCACAAGGAATTTGCTCGCGCATTCGAGTCCTTCCCCAAGGATGCCGACAGGCTGTTCCCGGGCTGGCGCGAAAAGCTGGGCGTGCACAAGTAATCTACGCTGTAGCTGAGAAGCAACAAAACGCGCCCCCACTCGCTGGGGGCGTTTTTTTGACTCCGACCGGCCGCAAGCGGCCTTAACATGCCGAGGCATGTTAGCCTGCGTCGCAACAAACCCGCGGTTTGTCGTCCCGAAAATGGAGATATCGACATGACAAACATCGAACAATACAAGGTGCACAAGCAACCGTTCTACCAGGCTCAGGGCAACGAGGTCGCTCTGTATGAGGCTGCCTATGCCGCGCGCTTGCCCGTGATGGTCAAAGGGCCGACCGGATGTGGCAAGTCGCGTTTCATCGAATACATGGCGTGGAAGCTCAACAAGCCGTTGATCACCGTCGCCTGTAATGAAGATATGACTGCCTCCGATCTGGTGGGACGCTACCTGCTGGATGCCAACGGCACCCGCTGGCTGGATGGTCCGCTGACCATCGCCGCGCGTATCGGCGCCATCTGCTATCTGGACGAGATCGTCGAGGCGCGTCAGGACACCACCGTGGTGATCCACCCGCTGACCGACCATCGTCGCACTCTGCCGCTGGACAAGAAGGGCGAGCTGATCGAGGCCCATCCGGACTTCCAGCTGGTGATCTCCTACAACCCGGGCTACCAGAGCCTGATGAAGGATCTGAAGCAATCCACCAAGCAACGCTTCACCGGCTTCGAGTTCGATTACCCGTCAGCAGAGCTGGAAGCCGAGATCCTGTCCAAAGAGACCGGTGCCGATCTGGCGCTGTGCGGCAAACTGGTGCAGATCGGACAGGCCGCACGCAACCTCAAAGGCCATGGTCTGGACGAAGGCATCTCCACCCGCCTGCTGGTCTATGCCGCGACCTTGATCAAGAATGGGGTCGAAGCACGCGATGCCTGCCGCATGGCATTGGTGCGTCCGATCACCGACGATGCGGACATCCGCGATACCCTCGATCACGCGATCGATGCGGCGTTCGGTTGAATACAGGGCGGTATGCTGCGACACATCGTGTGTTGACCGATAAGCGAACAGGTGGAAGCGATGGCTGTTGAAACGACCGTGAGAAGCGAGGCGCTGGAGAGGTACTGGCAAAAGCTGGGATGCAGGTTCGCCCAGGTGGATGCCGTGTTCGACGAGTGCATGAAAGAGGCGATGGCCAGCCTGTCGCCT
>JBBIGX010000123.1:0-4629 GCA_037447315.1 Gallionellaceae bacterium
GCCGAATGGCTGACGGTGGCCGCCGTGATCTGGCTACTGGGGACGGCCGGCGCGCTGGTCGCCTTCCGCCGGTCGCACAAGACGGCGGGGATCGCCGCGCTCGCGCTGGCTTCCATGCTGGCGACACAGATCGGGCTGACCGGTTACAACACCATCGCGCGCGAGCGTTCCGGCTACCTGATCGCCGAGGCGATCCAGCCCGTGCTCAAGCCCGATATGCCGTTCTATTCGATCCGCACATACGAGCAGACCCTGCCGTTCTACCTGAAGCGCACCCTGACCCTGGTCGACTTCAAGGATGAGATGGCCTTCGGCATCGGGCAGGAGCCGCACAAATGGCTGCCCGATGTGGAATCATTTGCCTCGCGCTGGGCGGGCGACAGCGAGGCGCTGGCGATCATGCCGCTGGCGACGTTTCCGGAACTGCAGGAGAAAGGCGTGGCGATGACAGAGATCTTCCGTGACCATCAGATCGTCGTGGTGAAGAAACCATGAGCCTGCTCAACTTCAGCCTCATCTTCATCGGCGTCATGCTCAATGCCGCTGCCCAGATCCTGATGAAGGCCGGCACCAATGCCATCGGCCATTTCGAGTTCAGCCTGGCGAACGTGCTGCCCATCGGCTGGAAGCTGGCGACCGAATGGCACATCGTCACCGCGCTGTTCTGCTACGGCATCAGCGTCGTGGTATGGATCCTCGCGCTGTCGCGCGTGCCGGTCAGCATCGCCTTCCCCATGCTGTCCATGGCCTACGTGGTCAATGCGGTCGCCGCCTATTACCTGCTGGGCGAGGACTTCAGCGTTACCAAGCTGGTCGGCATGGGCGTCATCATCATCGGCGTCATCATCATCTCCAGAGCCTGAGCAATGAGCGAATTCCTGCCCTTCACCCGTCCCTATATCGACGAAGCCGCCATCGCCGCCGTCGGCGACGTGCTGCGCTCCGGCTGGATCACCAGCGGTCCCAAAGTACAGTCCTTCGAGAAGGCCTTATCCGAATACTTCGGCGGGCGTCCGGTACGCACCTTCAACTCCGGCACCTGCACCATGGAGATCGCCCTGCGCATCGCCGGCATCGGCGCGGGCGATGAAGTCATCACCACGCCCATCTCCTGGGTGGCGACTGCCAACGTCATCCTCGAAGTGGGCGCGACGCCGGTGTTCGTGGACATCGACCCGGTCACGCGCAACATCGACCTGGACAAGGTCGAAGCCGCCATCACCCCGCGTACCAAGGCCATCATCCCGGTCGACCTGTCCGGTCTGCCGGTAGACCGCGACCGCCTGTATGCCATCGCTGCCAAGCACAGATTGCGCGTGGTGGAAGATGCCGCGCAGGCACTCGGTTCCCAGTGGAACGGCAAACGTATCGGCAGCTTCGGCGATTTCGTCTCGTTCAGCTTCCAGGCCAACAAGAACCTCACCACCACCGAAGGCGGTTGCCTGGTGCTGAACAACGCAGAGGAGGCGCGACTGGCCGAGAAGTACCGCCTGCAAGGTGTCACACGCACCGGCTTCGACGGCATGGAGGTTGATGTGCTGGGCGGCAAATACAACATGACCGATGTCGCCGCCGTGATCGGCCTCCATCAGTTGCCGCAACTGGAAGCCATCACCGCGCGCCGCCATGCGCTGGCGAAGCATTATTTTCAGGTGTTCGGTGCCGACTTCGAGCAGCAGAGCGGGGCGCGGTTGCCGGTCAAGGACTTCGAGAACAGCAACTGGCATATGTTCGAGATCGTGCTGCCGGAAGGCGTGAAGCGCAGCGACTTCATGGCGCGGATGAAAGAACAGCACGCCATCGGCTGCGGGGTGCATTACCCGCCCATCCACCTGTTCCAGATGTATCGCCAGCGTGGCTTCCACGAAGGCATGTTCCCGGTGGCGGAGAGCGTGGGGCGGCGCATCGTGACCCTGCCGCTGTTCCCGAAGATGAGCGAAGCCGATGTCGAGCGTGTGGTCGCCGCCGTGCGGGATGTGCTGGGCGCTTAGTGGATTTTCCCTCGCTGCGGTAGAATGCCGCCCCTATGAGCGCGATTCAACTTTCCGTTGTCATTCCCGTCTATAACGAGGAACAGGGCCTGCAGGCGCTGTTCGACCGCCTCTATCCGGCACTGGACAAGCTGTCCATCCCGTATGAAGTCATCTTTGTCAATGACGGCAGTCGCGACCGCTCTGCCGCCATCCTGCGTGAGCAGTTCCAGAAACGTCCCGATGTGACCCGTGTGATCCTGTTCAACGGCAATTTCGGACAGCACATGGCCATCATGGCCGGTTTCGAGCAATGCCGCGGCCAGCGCATTGTCACGCTGGATGCCGACCTGCAGAATCCGCCGGAAGACACTCACCTGCTGCTGGCCAAGATGGACGAGGGGCATGACTACGTCGGTTCCATCCGTCGCCAGCGCAAAGACAGCTGGTGGCGCCATGTCGCTTCGCGCGCCATGAACGGCCTGCGCGAGAAGATCACCCGCATCAAGATGACCGACCAGGGCTGTATGTTCCGTGCCTATGACCGCAAGATCATCGACGCCATCAATAGCTGCAAGGAAGTCAGCACCTTCATCCCGGCGCTGGCCTACAGCTTCGCGCGCAACCCGGCCGAAGTGGTAGTGGGGCATGAGGAGCGTGCGGCAGGTGAATCCAAGTATTCGATGTACAGCCTGATCCGCCTGAACTTCGATCTGATGACCGGTTTTTCGCTGGTACCGCTGCAGTGGTTCTCCATGCTGGGCATGCTGATCGCGGCCGGCTCCGGCATGCTGTTCGTGTTGCTGGTGGTGCGCCGCCTGATGATCGGCCCGGAGGCCGAAGGGCTGTTCACCCTGTTCGCGCTGATGTTCTTTCTGATCGGCATCGCGCTGTTCGGCATCGGCCTGCTGGGCGAATACATCGGCCGCATCTACCAGCAGGTGCGCCATCGTCCGCGTTATCTGGTGGAGGCGGTGCTGGAGCAGGAGGAACGCACAGAAAGACCGAAGCGCACGCGCAAACCCAAGGCCGCCGCGGAAACTGCCCCGGCACCGTCCCTGTTTGCAGACGGCGAAGAATGAGCCGCGCCGTCGTCTTCGCCTACCATAACGTCGGTTATCGCTGCCTCAGTGTATTGCTGGCACGGGGTATCGATGTGGCGCTGGTGGTGACGCATCAGGACAACCCCAACGAGACCATCTGGTTTGATAGCGTGCAGAAGCTGGCCGAACTGCACGGCATCCCGGTGATTACGCCGGAAGACCCGAACACACCGGAAGTCATCGAACGCATCCGCGCGCTGCAGCCGGACTTCATCTTCTCCTTCTACTATCGCCTGATGCTGAAGCAGGCGCTGCTCGACATCCCGCCGCGTGGCGCGCTCAACATGCACGGTTCGCTGCTGCCCAAGTATCGCGGCCGCGTGCCGGTGAACTGGGCCATCATCCACGGCGAGACGGAGACCGGCGCCACGCTGCATTACATGACGGCCAAGCCGGACAACGGCGATATCGTGGCGCAGCAGGCGGTGCCCATCCTGCCCGACGACACCGCACACGAGGTGTTCCAGAAAGTCACCGTGGCAGCCGAGATGGCGCTGCATGCCGTGCTGCCCGCCTTGCTGGCCGGTACCGCGCCGCGCCTGAAGCAGGACTTGAGTCAGGGTACCTATTTCGGCGGCCGCAAGCCGCAGGACGGCGAGATCGACTGGGCACAGAGCGCCCAAAAAATTCATAATCTCGTCCGCGCCGTCGCGCCGCCGTATCCGGGCGCCACGACCACGCTGCTGGGCAAGCCCATGCGCATTCTGCAAACCTTGGTGGAGCAGGGAGCGGGCGACGGCAGACCGTCCTTCCAGGTACGCGATGGCAAGGCCTACGCGACCTGCGGCAGTGGTGTGTTGCGCGTGGTGCGCTTCGAGCTGGCGGGCGAAGAGATGAGCGCGGCCGAGTTTGCCGCACGGCATGGTTCGAACAGATTTGAATTCAATCTTTAAGGAAACGACAATGAAGAAAGTACTGATTCTGGGCGTGAACGGTTTCATCGGCCACCACCTGTCCAACCGCATCCTGGCCACCACCGACTGGGAAGTCTACGGCATGGACATGAGCACCGACCGCATCAGAGACCTGATCGGCAAGCCGCGCTTCCACTTCTTCGAAGGCGATATCACCATCAACAAGGAATGGGTCGAATACCACGTCAAAAAATGCGATGTGATCCTGCCGCTGGTCGCCATCGCCACGCCGGCGACCTATGTGAAACAGCCGCTGCGCGTGTTCGAGCTGGACTTCGAGGCCAATCTGCCCATCGTGCGTGCGGCCGTGAAGTACGGCAAGCATCTGGTATTCCCGTCCACGTCCGAGGTCTATGGCATGTGCCACGACGAGGAGTTCGATCCGGACAATTCCGAGCTGATTTGCGGCCCGATCAACAAGCCGCGCTGGATCTACTCCAGCGCCAAGCAGCTCATGGACCGCGTGATCTGGGGCTACGGCATGCAGGATAATCTGAACTTCACCCTGTTCCGCCCGTTCAACTGGATCGGTGCCGGTCTGGATTCGATCAACACCCCGAAGGAAGGCAGCTCGCGTGTGGTCACCCAATTCCTCGGCCACATCATCCGCGGCAAAAACATCAGCCTGGTTGACGGCGGCCA
>JBBIGX010000124.1:0-4622 GCA_037447315.1 Gallionellaceae bacterium
GTTGGCGATGGCCAGGAACACCTTGGTCTTGGGGATGCCGCCGGCCATGGTGTGCGCGAAGAACACGTTGGCGCCGTCCGGGATCATGCCGTCCAGCTCGGCCATCACCTTGGCTACGGAATCCTTGAAGCGCTTGACGCCGACTTCGCGGCATTTCTCGATGTGCGCCCAGTCCAGCTTGTCGTCCTGCCAGGTCTTCAGCGTCATCTCGGCGATCATGTCGGTCGGCGTCGGCGTACCGGCCGGCGCATCCAGATCGAAGCCGGCCATCAGCGGCACGTTGATGATGCGCCCGCCCAGATTGGCTTCGGCGGTCGCCAGCTCTTCCGCATTCAGCGGACGCAAGGCATTGTTCTCGTCGCGGCGGCCCACCGTCACGCCGACGATGGTCATGCCGACCTTGCGCGCTTCGTTGACCAGTCCGTTGGCATAGCCGCGCCCGAACAGTTCGCCGAACAGCACGAACACATCGCCCTTGCGGAAGATGCTGGACTGGGGGACGTTGCGCAATGGGATCGGTGCTTTCATGGATGAGGACTCCGTCGTTGTCTGTCTTGATGGCGGACGCAATTGTACCGAATATGGGCGGGGAACGGCTCGCCTTCGATGCGCATCACCTCAATCGAGCAACAGGATGTCGGCGTGTGCCGTCGCCCTGTCGATAGCGACCTCTACGCGGCAGCACTCATCCAGCTCCGACCACGGCGTGGGATCGTCCGCACACGCGCAGCCGGCGACCACGCTCTGGAACAGCACATCCAGCCGCACGCGTATGCACGCCGCATCGGCCTCGACGCTGCGCAGCAGCAGGCTGACCGGCGTCGCGGCGACATGGTTGCCATGCGCCATGCAGCGATGCAGCGGCAAGGCTTGGGCGCCTGCGGAAATCAATTCATGGCGCAGGACATCGATGAACGCCTCGCTGCCCCAGGCCGCCAGCGCCTGCGGCAGCCGCAGTCCCTCAGGCGACCTCGACACGGTTGCCCCCCAACGACTTGGTGCGATACAGCCAGCCCAGGAACAGGGTGCCCAGCAGCGCCAGGAACACCGTCTGGTGCGCGCGCTGGAACAGGTCGCGCGCGCACAGGATGCCGACCCTGGCCTCGTGTTCCGCCTTCAGGCCGGACATGCCCCCTCCTTGCCGAGTGCGCGCAGCACCGCCTGCAACAGCTCCCAGCAGCGCGCGACCGAGGCGATTTCCACCTTCTCGCCGGGCGCATGCGCGCCGCGGATGTCCGGCCCGAACGAGATCATGTCGAGATGGGGGTGCGAGGCGGCGAGCAGGCCGCATTCCAACCCGGCATGGATCACCTGCAGATGGGCCGCTGCACCGAACGTTTCCTGATACACCTGCCGGCACAGCGCGAGCAACGGCGAGCAAGGATCAGGCGTCCAGCCCGGATAGGCGCCATCGGTATGCGCCTGCAAACCGTACCCCTGCGCATGGCCCACCAGCTTGCCGGCCAGGGCCGTGGCGCGCGCATCGTTCAGCGAGCGCACCTTGAAGGTCGCCCGGAAGCTCCCCGGCCCCAGCGCCAGCACGCCGAGATTGCTCGACGTGTCGGTCACGCCGGGAAAATCGTCGCTGTAGCGGTCCACCCCGTTGCGTGCCGTATCGAGGAAGGCCAGCAGACGGTCGCGCAGCTCAGCCGTCACCGCCTGACCGGCCGGCAGTTCGTCCAGCTCATAACGGAACATCACGTTCGAATCGCTCGCGGCGAAACGCCGCCGCCAGGCTGCCAGCCGGTGCTCTACCCAGCTGTCGATGCCGGACACCGCGGCCGCAGGCAGGGCGCACACGGCATACGCCTCGCGCGGGAGGGCATTGCGCGCCGTGCCGCCCTTCATCTCCACCAGCCGCACATCGGTGTGCGCGGCGAGGTCGCGCAGGGCCTCGGCCAGCAACTTGATGGCATTGCCGCGACCGAGATGGATGTCGATGCCGGAATGCCCGCCGCGCAAACCGCAGACATCGAAACGCAACAGCACGTAACCGTGCGGAACCGCTTCCCGTTCGCACGCATGCCGCACCTCGACGTCCACCCCGCCCGCGCAGCCAAGGTAGAAATGCCCCCACTCCTCGGTGTCCAGATTGATCAGCCGCGTGCCGCGCAAGGTGCCCGGCACCAGGCCGCGCGCGCCGTCCATGCCGCTCTCCTCGTTCACCGTGAGCAGCACCTCCAGCGCGGGATGCGCGAGGTCCGGCGCTTCCAGTGCGGCCAGCGCGAGCGCCACGCCGATGCCGTTGTCCGCGCCCAGCGTGGTCTGCTCCGCCACCACCCAGCCGTCGCGCACCACGGCCGCGATCGGGTCGCGCTCGAAGTCATGCACGGTGCCGGCATTGGCCTGACACACCATATCCAGATGCCCTTGCAGGATCACGCCCGGCGCCGCTTCGCAGCCCGGCGTGGCCGGTTTGCGCAGGATGAGGTTGCCCGCCGCGTCGGTCTCGTGCGCGATGCCGCGCGCTGCGGCCCATGCCACCAGATGATCGCGCAAGGCCGCCTCGCGGTACGAGGGGCGCGGGATCGCGCACAGGGTGGCGAAGTGCGACCAGACGATGGCGGGCTGGAGTTCAGTGAAAAGCATGCAATATCTTCCGGTTCGTTCAAGACGGCGCCGCCGCAAGCCAGCGCTCGAATTCCGCCTGCGGCAACGGTTTTGCAAAGAGATAGCCTTGGAAGGCCGGCCAGCCGCTCCAGTTGCTGCCGTGTCTCCACGCCTTCCGCCACCACTCCCAGTCCGAGATTTTGCACCATGCCGACGATGGTGCGCGCGATCACCGCATCGCCCGCTTCGGTCGCCACATTGCGCACAAAAGCGCGGTCGATCTTGAGCTGGCTGATCGGCAACTGGCGCAGGTAGGACAGCGAGGAATAGCCGATGCCGAAATCGTCCAGCGAGAAGCGCACGCCGGCCGCCTTGAGCCGGCTGATCTTGCCGATCGCCTCGTCGACGCCATCCACCAGCGAGGTCTCGGTCAGTTCCAGCTTGAGCAGACCCGGCTCGACACCGTGCCGTTTGAGCAGGGACAGCACCTCCTCCACGAAATCCTCGCGCATGAAGGCCGCTGCGGAGACGTTCACCGCCAGCGGCAGCCTGCCCAGCCTGTCCTGCGCACGCCACAGCGCGAGCTGGCGGCAAGCCTCTTCCAGCACCCAGAAATCGATACCGGCGATCAGCCCGTACTCTTCCGCGAACGGGATGAACGCGTTCGGCGGCACCAGTCCGCGCTCAGGATGCTGCCAGCGCAACAACACCTCGGCCCCCAGACAGCGCCCCGCCGCATCCACCTGCGCCTGGAAATACAATTGAAACTGTTTTTCCTGCAAGGCGTTGCGCAGGTCTGCCCTCAGCCGCGCCCGCTCCTCCAGCGCCTGCTGCATGGAGGGGTCGAAGAAGCGCAGGGTCGCCCGCCCGCTGCTCTTGGCCTGATACAGCGCCACATCGGAATGCTTGAGCAGTTCGTCCACACTCTTCTGTGTGCCGTGGAACAGGGCCACCCCGATGCTGGCCGTGCCCAGATACTGCTGGCCGTTCAGCAGATAGGGCTGGTTGAGCGCCGCCAGCACCTTGGTCGCCACCGATTCCACGCGCGGCACCACGTCGAGGTCGGTATCGAACAGGTTCGCCAGCATCACCACGAACTCGTCACCGCCCAGGCGCGCCACCGTGTCGCCGGCGCGCACGCAGTCCAGCAGGCGGTGGGCGACTTCGACCAGCAGTTTGTCGCCGACCTCGTGTCCCTGGGTGTCGTTGAGCTCCTTGAAGTTGTCCATGTCGATGAACAGCACGGCGCCATACGTCCGGTTGCGCTCGCTGGCGACCATGGCCTGATGCAGGCGGTCGATCAACAGGCGGCGGTTGGGCAGCATGGTGAGCGGGTCGTAATACGCCAGCCGGTTGATCTCTTCCTCCGCCGCCTTGCGCAAGGTGATATCACTGAACACCCCGACATAGTTCGTGATTTTCCCCTCATTGTTCTTCACTACAGTGATGGTCAGGTGCTTGGGATAGATCTCGCCGTTCTTGCGCATGTCCTGCAGTTCGCCCTCCCACCAGCCCTGCGCCAGCAGCACGCGCCACAGCTCCTGATAGAACGCCTTGTCGTGCCGACCCGACTTGAACATGGCCGGCGTCCGGCCAATCACCTCCTCGGCGGCATAACCCGAGATGTCGCTGAATGCCTTGTTCACGCGCAGGATGCGGGTCTCGCTGTCGGTGACGAGGATGCCCTCGTGCGTCTCGAACGCGGTCGCGGCGATCGCCAGTTGCTGCTCCTTTTGCACCCGTTCGGTGATATCCAGGTTGGTGGAGCGCACCCCGAGGATGTTCCCCCGTTCGTCGCGCACATCGCTGCACACATGTTCCAGCCAGCGTATCTCGCCGTTGCGTGTGCGGATACGCAACCGCAGCCTTTCCGGCTTGCCGTGCTCATGCATCTGGTGCACATGCCGGTCCCAGTCGCCGCGATCTTCGTCCAGCACCAGCTTCGACATCAGATGCGGCTGCGCAAGGAAATCCTCCTGGCGGTAACCGGTGACCTGCAGGCAGGAAGGCGATAAATCGGGTTCATCCGACTTTCGTGTGGGTCACGGCAGCCGGATACAGGTCGAGACCGC
>JBBIGX010000125.1:0-4547 GCA_037447315.1 Gallionellaceae bacterium
CGCCAGCGCGGGCTTGAGCATGTTGCCGGCATCCATCGCGCCCTCGGCCTTGCCCGCACCGACCATGGTGTGGATCTCGTCGATAAAGACGATGTTCCTGCCTTCGTCCTTGGCCAGTTCGTTCAGCACCGATTTCAGGCGCTCCTCGAACTCGCCGCGATATTTCGCGCCCGCCAGGAGTGCCGCCATGTCGAGCGACAACACGCGCTTGCCCTTCAGCGTCTCGGGCACCTCCCCATTGACGATGCGCTGCGCCAGTCCTTCCACGATGGCGGTCTTGCCCACGCCGGGCTCGCCGATCAGCACCGGATTGTTCTTGGTGCGGCGCTGCAACACCTGTATCGCGCGACGGATCTCGTCGTCGCGGCCGATGACGGGGTCGAGCTTGCCGGAACGGGCGCGCTCGGTGAGATCAAGTGTGTATTTCTTCAGGGCTTCGCGCTGACCTTCGGCATCCTGACTGCCCACCGACTCGCCGCCGCGCACCGCGTTGATGGCAGTCTCCAACGCGGCACGGGTGATGCCGTGCTGCTTGTACAGGCGTCCGCATTCGCCCTTGTCGTTGGTAACGGCGAGCAGGAACATCTCGGAAGCGATGAACTGGTCGCCGCGCTTCTGCGCTTCCTTGTCGCTGAGGTTGAGCAGATTGGACAAATCGCGCCCGACCTGCACCTCACCGCCGTGGCCTTCCACCTTGGGCAGGCGGTTCACGGCGTCGTTGAGCGCGCTCTTGAGGGCATTGACGTTGCCGCCCGCGCGGGCCAGCAGCGAGCCTGCCCCGCTGTCGGCATCGTTGAGCATGGCCAGCAGCAGGTGCTGCGGCTCGATGAACTGGTTGTCGGCACCGACGGCCAGGCTCTGGGCATCGGCCAGGGCCTGCTGCAGCTTGGTGGTGAACTTATCGAAACGCATGGTCGCTCCTTCGCGGAATGTCTGGTTGGCAGGTATATGAGGCGGGCGACGGACATTTCAAGTGCGGCCCGCGCGCAGGATTGACGCTCCCCGCGCCGGACTGCATCATTCCGCGACCTCCAACTTGCGCGACACCCCATGCCACACGACCTCACCCGCCATATCCACGCCAACGTCAAGGCCGCGCTCGATGAAGACATCGGCAGCGGCGACCTCACCGCGCAGCTGATTCCGACCGGCACGCACGCCCGCGCGACCGTCATCACGCGCGAGGACATGGTGCTGTGCGGCACGCTGTGGTTCGAGGAATGTTTCATGATGCTGGACCCGGCCTGCCGCATCGAATGGAAGCTGAAAGAAGGCGAGCGTGCCGTGCCAAACCAGACCCTGTGCGAGATCCACGGTGATGCGCGCGCGCTGCTCAGCGCCGAGCGCCCGGCGCTGAACTTCCTGCAGACGCTTTCCGCCGTGGCGACCGTGACGCGCCGTTACGTGGAGGCGGCGCAGGGATACAAGGCGAAGATCATGGACACGCGCAAGACACTGCCCGGCCTGCGCCACGCGCAGAAATACGCGGTGACGGTGGGCGGCGGGCACAACCAGCGCGCCGGGCTGTATGACGGCGTGCTGATCAAGGAGAACCACATCGCGGCAGCCGGTGGCATCGGTAAGGTGATGGAAATGGCCTTCCGCGTAACGCCGCCGCAAATCCCCATCCAGCTCGAGGTAGAGGACATGATAGAACTGGACGAGGCGCTGCTGGCCGGGGCGCGGCTAATCCTGCTGGACAATTTCTCGCTGGCCAACATGCGGCGCGCGGTAGAACACGCGGCCGGCCGTGCCGAGCTGGAAGCCTCGGGCGGCATCACGCTGGAGAATATCCCGCTGGTCGCAGCCACCGGCGTGGATCGCATCTCCATCGGGGCGCTCACGAAGGACATCAAGGCCATTGACCTCTCGATGCGCATCAAGCTCCCTTGAAATAGGCGGCCCACCCTATATATAAGGAATTGCTTATCAACAAAGGAGCGATCATGTCCGACCCGAAGCACCTCGTCTGCCCGCATTGCGATGCGGTGAACCGCGTACCCGCCGACAAGCTGGACGCCCACCCGACCTGCGGCAAGTGCAAGCAGCCGCTGTTCACTGGCCACCCGGTGGAGCTGAACCAGGCCAACTTCATGCGCCACATCGCCAACAGCGACGTGCCGGTGCTGGTGGATTTCTGGGCACCCTGGTGCGGGCCGTGCAAGATGATGGCGCCCGCCTTCGCGCAGGCGGCACAGATGCTGGAACCGCAGATGCGCCTGGTGAAGCTGGATACCGAGCAGGCGCAACAGCTCGCCGCGCAGTTCAACATCCGCAGCATCCCCACCCTCGCCCTGTTCAAAGGCGGGCGCGAAGTGGCACGCCAGGCGGGCGCGATGGATGCGCGCGGCATCGTGAGCTGGGCGAAGTCGAAGGCATGAGGCGCGCCAGCCTGCTCGCGCTGCTGATGCTGCTGGCCGGCTGCGCCGATCCGGCGCGCAACCTGTATGAAGGCATGCAGAGCCAGCGCGACGCCGCGCGCACGCCGATGGAACGCGCGATGACTCCTGCGCCGAGCTATGACACCTACCGCAAGGAACGCGACGCCGAAGTGCAGTGAACAGAGCCCTTTTCACTCCGCTGGCGCAGCACTATGCAGCGTTCCGCCCGAACTACCCGGATGCACTGTTCGACTGGCTGGCGGATGTTGCACCGCAACGCGGACTGGCCTGGGTGTTGCGGTGCACTGAAAATTGACCTACGTGTGAAACTGTCCTGCTCAAGAAATGAGCAGGAGTGATCAACGTGGCGATATTGAGCAGCATCAGGCGCTGGCATGTGCGCGACAACGCGCCGGCGGCTCGCCCCGCCCTATCGGCAAACCGGCAACTGATCCAGCGCCGGAGTCCCTTCGGCGACCGTCTCGCTCTGGGGTGCAGTATCGCCGGTCTTCTTGCGTTGCTCTTCTTCCTGTGTGGCGGGTTCCTCTGCCGGTGCGGCCGCCGGCAACGGATCGCTTACCACGCTCGTCACCACGGTATCGACGATCTCGTTCACGGTCGCGGGCGCCGGCGGCGTCAGGATGGTAAGCGTCGCCCCGGTGAAGTTGAGGGTGTAGTTGCCGCTCGACAGTGCCAGGGAGCCTATCGTGATCGGGTAATTGCCGACCGTCTCACCCGCATCCCGCGCCAAGCTGCCGGACAGCACGCTCGCCGCCGTCTCGCCATACTGCAGCCCGCTCACCCAGTAGGTCAGCGCGGGATCTGAAGTGCCTTCATATTTGCTCACCGGGTTGGCAAATACGCTCAACGGGGCAGGCGTAATGGTCAATGTCGCACCACTCGTAAAGTTGATGCCGTAACCCAAGGGCGAATACAAGGTACCCTGGGTGATCGCATAATTGCCCACATCGTTCGCCCCGCTATGGGCCAGCGACCCGGCGAGCAAGCCGGGAGTGGATGCATTGTCCCCACCGACGAAACCTGCGCTCGCCGTATAGGCCAGCAAGCTGTCCGGCTGCCCATAAAGGCGCGACTGGTTGGCCGCCCCCACGGTCAGCACCGGCGCGATCGAATAGAACAGTCCGCTCGCCGGAACCGACGTTCCCGGAGTCAAACAGCCGTTGCTCCGTGTGCAGTTGTAGCGATGCGCACTGCCGGAGAGGCTGCCCAGCGTGTCATTTGCCGGATCCGTGCTGTATACCCGCCACGAGCCAGAGACATTGAACGGTGTGGCTGCGCTGTTCACATAGTTCACCCCCTGCAGCGTCGCGCCGGATGCCGCGATCGTGCCGGTCGTACCCAGCGTGCCACCTGCAATGAAGGTCACAAGCCCAGGTGAAGAAACGTTACCGAGCGTGAGGTTGCCGCTCGCGGTCATCCAGAAGTTGTTGGGAACATTGAGCGTCCCCCCGTTTTGGGTGAAGCTCGACACGGTCATGTTCGCGGGCGCATTTACGGCCCCCGCAGAAAGCGCCATCGTGCCCGTCGTGCCGCCGACATCCCCGCCCAGTGTCAGTGTACCGCCGGAGACTGCCAGTGCGCCTTCCAGCGTCGTTGTGCCGGAAACGGACAGACTGCCGCCGGAGACATCGAGCGCATTGCCGCTGTTGATGATCAGCGCCGCGATACTGTCCGTGCCGGTTGAATGAACGACCGAGAATCCGCTGCTCAGTACCACCGTTTCCGTGCTGCCGGGAAGCATGCCGCTGCTCCAGTTTCCCGCCAATGACCAGTCGAGGCCACCCGCTGCGTTGGTGAACACCACGTTGCCCGGCCCGCCATACACCAGCCGCGCCGCCTCGCCTGCCGCCAGGTTATAACCCGCGCTGAAATTGACCGGCAAAGTGGCAAAGGTACCGCCGGCAGTGCCTGTCGCTGTCAGGAAGGGAATGGCATCGCCTGTCACAGGCGTGTAACCGCCGAGGATGTTGGCAGTGACGCTGCCGCCCATCGTCACGTTGCCGGTGACGGCGATCCGGTCAGACTGCCCTGCTCCGGTACCACCTAGGTCGAGGTCCAGCACGGAAGTGCCGGAAAGTACCAGACTGCCGCCGGTGATATTGAGCGTGGCGGCCGTCCCCGCAGTGCCTGGACCGAGGGTGCCAT
>JBBIGX010000126.1:0-4542 GCA_037447315.1 Gallionellaceae bacterium
TGCACGCTTGTTGAGTGGCGAGTGGCTGGTCGGCACGCTGGACACATTCATGATCTGGCGCTGGAGCGGCGGCAAACGGCATGTGACCGATGCCTCGATGGCGGCGCGCACCTTGTTGCTGGATGCCGGGTGCGTGCGCTGGTCGCCACGGCTGTGCGAGTTGTTCGGCGTGCCGTTGCCTATCCTGCCGCAGGTGTTGCCCTCTGCCGGGTTGGGTATGCCATTCGACAACGGCCTCACCTTGCAAGCCAGCACGGGCGACCAGTCCGCCGCACTGCTCGCCAGTCTCGAAGCGGGCCGCGCGCAGGCCATGGTCAATCTCGGCACCGGCGGCTTCGTGATCTGCCCGCTGCCCGAGGGGCAGGCGGTGCTGCCGGGCTATCTGCGCACGCTGGTCTGGCAGGATGCGGCGGGCCGTCCGCACTTCGCCTGCGAGGGTACGCTCAATTCCATCGGGGGGCGCTGGCGGGCTATCCGGCCGCCGATTGTGATCCGGCCGATCTGGGTAGCGATGACATCTATTGCCTGGCAGAGCCGAGCGGGCTGGGGGCGCCTTATTTTCGCGGCGATCTTGGCGTGTGCTTCTCGGCGCCGGTGGCGCATCTGCCCGCCGCACGCATCGCCTTGTTGTTGCAGGAAGCCATCATCTTCCGCGTGGCGCGGATGCTGGAGGAGATGCACCGCGCGTTCGGCATCGAGCGCGCTTATCTGGCCGGAGGACTGTCGCATCTCCCTTGTTTGCAACAGGGGATCGCCCGCTGTGCGCCCTGCGCGATCCATCGCTTGCCGCAAGACGAAGCCGGACTGCGCGGGGCGGCCCGACTTGCGGCGGGGGTTCCGCAGGGTGGGCTGCGCGCTGCCCCGGCGCTCGATGCGGGACGGGCGGGGGAGGCGCTGAGGCGCAAGTACGGGTTCTGGCAGGGCTGGCTGGACAGCATGCTGGCGGGCGGGACGGATGCTGGCCGGGGCGGGGTGCGATAAGCGTTTGACAGTGCTCCGGGTCTCGCATAGAATGCGCGCCCTTCGCAGTCCGTTACCAATTATCGTTTTAGGAAATGCCATGAAAACATTTTCCGCCAAGCCACAAGAAGTCCAGCATGACTGGATCCTGGTCGATGCGGCCGACAAGGTGCTGGGCCGTCTGGCCAGCCAGATCGCTGCACGTCTGCGCGGCAAGCACAAGGCTATCTACACGCCGCACGTCGATACCGGCGATTTCGTGGTCGTCGTGAACGCCGACAAGCTGCGCGTGACCGGCAACAAGGCTCAGGAAAAGATGTACTACCGCCACTCCACCTATCCGGGCGGTATCTACGAGACCAATTTCACCAAGCTGCAACAGCGCCATCCGCAGCGCGTGCTGCAAAAGGCCGTGCGCGGCATGCTGCCGAAGGGCCCGCTGGGTTACGCCATGCTGAGCAAGCTGAAGGTGTACGCCGGCGCGACCCATCCGCACAGCGCACAGCAACCGAAACCCGTCGATCTGTTGAAGGCCTAAATCATGAGCGTGAACTATCACTACGGAACCGGTCGTCGCAAGAGCGCGGTGGCACGTGTCTTCATCAAGCCCGGTAAGGGCGACATCGTCGTCAACGACAAGCCGGTCGACGTGTTCTTCTCGCGCGAGACGGGCCGCATGGTGGTGCGTCAGCCGCTGGAGATCACCGAGATGGTCGGCAAGTTCGACATCCTGGTGAACGTCTGCGGCGGCGGCGAGTCGGGCCAAGCCGGTGCGGTGCGCCATGGCATCACCCGTGCGCTGATCGATTACGACCCTTCCCTGAAGCCTGTGCTGAGCAAGGCCGGTCTGGTCACCCGCGATGCACGAGAAGTCGAGCGCAAGAAGGTCGGTCTGCACAAGGCGCGCCGCAGGAAACAATTTTCCAAGCGTTAAGCTTGTCGCAATGCTGGAAAGGCCGCCTCTGGGCGGCTTTTTCATTTATCATTCCGCTACTTGTATGGAGGTCCGTGTGATCAAGGTCGGCATCGTAGGCGGGACGGGATACACCGGGGTCGAGTTGCTCCGTTTGCTGGCGGCGCATCCGCAGGCCGAGTTGCGCGCAATCACTTCGCGCGCCGATGCGGGTATGCCGGTGAGCCAGATGTTCCCCAGCCTGCGCGGACGGGTGGAGCTGGCGTTCTCCCATCCGGACGAGGCGCATCTGGAGCAGTGTGATGTGGTGTTCTTTGCGACGCCCAACGGCATCGCCATGCAACAGACGCGCGCGTTGCTGGACGCCGGGGTCCGGGTCATCGATCTCGCCGCCGACTTCCGCATCAAGGACATCTCCGTCTGGGAGAAGTGGTACGGTATGACGCATGCCTGCCCAGACCTGGTGGCTGAGGCGGTATACGGTTTGCCGGAAGTGAATCGTGAGCAGATCAAGAAGGCGCGGCTGGTGGCCAATCCCGGTTGTTATCCGACGGCGGTACAGCTGGGCTTGATCCCGTTGCTGGAAGTCGGCGCGGTCGACCCCGGCTCGCTCATCGCCGACTGCAAGTCTGGCGTGTCCGGCGCCGGACGCAAGGCTGAGGTGCATACGCTGTTCTCCGAGGCATCGGATAATTTCAAGGCGTATGGTGTGGCCGGACACCGGCATCTGCCGGAGATCCGCCAGGGGCTGACGAACGTTCAGGGCAGCCCGGTCGGGCTGACCTTCGTGCCGCATCTGACCCCGTTGATCCGGGGTATCCATGCCACGCTGTATGCGCGCCTGACTGCAGAGGTCGATCTGCAGGCGTTGTTCGAGCGGCGTTATGCGGGAGAGCGTTTCGTCGATGTAATGCCGGCGGGTGCCATGCCCGAAACGCGCTCCGTACGAGGCTCCAACATTTGTCGCATCGCGGTGCATCGGCCGCAGGGCGGCGATACCGTGGTGGTGCTGTCGGTGATTGACAATCTGGTCAAAGGCGCTGCCGGTCAGGCGGTGCAGAACATGAACATCATGTTCGGTCTGCCCGAGGCGACCGGCATCGACTTGGTTCCATTGCTGCCGTGAGGATTGGATGATCAAAGGATTCGCACGCCACTTCAGCATTTCGGCTCCGCGTCTGGTGGTGCGCCCGCATGTGCCGTGGTATGTGCGCTGGGCGATCATGCTGCCGTTCGTGCTGGGGATGGGAGGCGTGGTGTGGTGGGCCTACGATGCGGGCATGACGCTCGCCGGTTTCCATCGGGGCGAAGCGGAACTGGTGATCGCTACTTTGCGCGACCGCGTGTCGCAGCTTGAGGCACAGAACGCCGAACAGGCCAACCAGATCGCGGCCTACGAGCGGCAGGCGCAGATACAGCAGGCGGCGGCAGACGAGGTGCAGGATCAGGTCAATGCCCTGCACGACGAGAACCTGCGCCTGCGGGAAGATCTGGCGTTCTTTCAGAACCTGCCGCTCACGGCGGGACGCGATGCCGACCTGTCGATACACAGCTTGAAGCTGGAGC
The DNA here is from genome assembly GCA_037447315.1 of Gallionellaceae bacterium. Lineage (GTDB taxonomy): Bacteria > Pseudomonadota > Gammaproteobacteria > Burkholderiales > Gallionellaceae > Sideroxyarcus. Next base: position 3,440 of record JBBIGX010000126.1, read on the forward strand.
CGGGCAGCCTGCCGGGTGAGTATCATTGCCGCATGCTGCTGGTGCAGGGGGTGCAACGACGCGGCAGGGTGTTCGAGGGCGACCTGCAGATACTGGTCAACGGCGATCAGGGCGGGCAGAAAGTGGTGTTACAATTCCCGCAGCCGGATTCCCCCGGGATCGCCGCGCAGCGCCTGAATTTCAAGTATTACCAGCGTGTGGAGCGCATCTTCCGTCTGCCGGACGGGGTGCATGTCGATAGTGTCGAGATACGCGTGTTCGAGAAGGGTATGCAAGAACCCAAGGTGACGCAGACCATCCTGCTTTCATAACGGAGTGGATTCATGTTCAGCAAGCACAGCAAACCGCAGAACCGTATAGATTCCCTGATCGGGCTTGGCACCAAGGTCAGTGGCGATATCCATTTTACGGGCGGACTGCGGATTGATGGTGAAGTCAAAGGCAGCGTGATCGCCGATTCAGCCAAGGCCAGCACGCTGGTGTTGAGCGAACATGCCAAGGTGGATGGCGAGATCAGCGTCACCCATCTGGTGGTGAACGGCGCGGTGACCGGCCCCATCCAGGCATCCGAATATCTGGAACTTCAGAACAAGGCCAAGGTCATTGGCGATGTAAGGTACAAGACGCTCGAGATACAGCTGGGCGCCATCGTGGAAGGCAAGTTGGTGCATATCAACGAGGCAGCGGAAAAGGTGGTGCCGCTCAAGGTGGGCGGTGCGGAATCGAAGTGAGAGACAAGGAGTATGACTATGAATGCAGTGACTGAGATGCAAGATCCGCTGTTGTTCACCGACAGTGCGGCGAACAAGGTGAAGCAACTGATCGAAGAAGAAGGTAATGCCGACCTGAAGCTGCGCGTGTTCGTCACGGGCGGCGGTTGTTCCGGTTTTCAGTATGGATTCACTTTCGACGAAGTGGTCAACGAAGACGATACCGTGATGACCAAGAATGGTGTGCAACTGCTGATCGACCCGATGAGTTTCCAGTATCTGGTCGGCGCGGAGATCGACTACACGGAAGGATTGGAAGGCTCGCAGTTCGTCATCAAGAACCCGAATGCCACCACCACCTGTGGTTGCGGGTCGTCGTTCTCGGTGTAAGCG
>JBBIGX010000127.1:0-4538 GCA_037447315.1 Gallionellaceae bacterium
CCTGCAATCCCGCCACCGCAGCCGGCGTACCCGGCAGCGGCGTTCCGATCATCGGCTTGAGGCCGGGCACGCCGTGGATGAACAGTACCCAGTACAACACCACCGCCAGCAGCAGATTGGCCAGCGGACCGGCCACCACGATGGCCATGCGCTGCAGCACCGGTTTGCGGTTGAAAGCGCGATGCCGTTCTTCCGGCGCCACTTCACCCTCGCGTTCATCCAGCATCTTCACGTAGCCACCCAGCGGGATGGCCGACAGCGCCCATTCCGTACCATCCCTGCCGAGACGGCGGGAAAACACCACCTTGCCAAAGCCGACCGAGAAACGCAGCACCTTGACGCCGCACGCGCGCGCGACCAGATAGTGTCCGTATTCATGGAACACCACCAGCAGCGCAATGGCGCCGACGAAGGCAAGCAAAGTAGTCATCGCACAATCCACTCCTGTGCGGCAGCACGTGCCGCCGCATCGGCATCCAGCACATCTTGCAACTGCCGCACCTCGACGCGAGTTATCTTGCTCATCACCGCCTCGATCAGACGCGCGATGTCAAGGAAGGCGATCTTGCGTTCGAGGAAAGCGGCCACCGCCACCTCGTTCGCCGCATTCAGCAGTGCCGGAACCGTGCCGCCCGCGCGCAGCGCCTGGTAAGCCAACGACAGACAGGGGAAACGTTCGAAGTCGGGTGCGACGAAATCGAGCTTGGCGATGGCGAACAGGTCGAGTGGCGCAACGCCCGCCTCGATGCGCTCCGGCCAAGCCAGCGCGTAGGCGATGGGCGTGCGCATGTCGGGATTGCCGAGCTGGGCGATCACCGAACCGTCGATGTACTGCACCATGGAATGGATCACGCTCTGCGGGTGCACCACCACCTGGATATCGTCGGCCGCGGCATTGAACAGCCAGTGCGCCTCGATCACCTCCAGCCCCTTGTTCATCATACTGGCGGAATCGACCGATATCTTGCGCCCCATGCTCCAGTTCGGGTGCGCACACGCCTGCTCCGGCGTGACATCCTTGAGTTGTTCCAGCGGCGTGTTACGGAACGGTCCACCGGAGGCGGTGAGCAATATCTTGCTGACGCCGCTGCTTTTCATGTCGCCCGCATAGCCGCGCGGCAGCGACTGGAAGATGGCGTTGTGTTCGCTGTCGATGGGCAACAGCACGGCATGGTTGCGATGCACGGCTTCCATGAAGAGATGCCCGGCCAGTACCAGCGTCTCCTTGTTGGCGAGCAGCACCTTCTTGCCCGCCTCGGCGGCGGCCAGCGTGGGGCGCATGCCGGCCGCGCCGACGATGGCGGCCATCACCACATCGACCTCGGGCAAGGTGGCGACACGCACCAACGCATCCGCACCGCACAACACCTCAACCTCCAGCCCCGCGTTGACAAGACGCAGACGCAGGCGTTCGGCAGCGGCCTCGTCCAGCATTACCGCGAAACGCGGCTGGAAGCGCCGGCATTGCTCGAACAACAAGTCGTCCTGCTGGCTGGCAGTCAGTGCAGTGATACGGTAGCGGTCCGGATGACGCGCAACGACATCGAGCGTGCTCTTGCCGATGCTGCCGGTGGAGCCGAGAACGGTGACGGCCTCCACTAGTTCATCCCGTGTAAGATCAAAGCCAGCATCGCCAGCGGCAAGGTGGAAGTCAACGCGTCAATGCGGTCGAGCAATCCGCCGTGACCGGGCAACAGCGCCCCGCTGTCCTTGACCCCGGCCTGACGCTTGATGGCAGACTCGAACAGGTCGCCAAGCACGGCCAGCACCACCCACCACCAAGCGGTGAGCATCATCGCCGGCAACACCTGCAGGCGAGAGAATTCCGTGCTGAATGTCCACACCAGCACCACGTAGATGGAAACCCCCAAGATGGCGCCCGCAACGCCTTCCCAGGTCTTGCCCGGGCTGATACTGGGAGCCAGCTTGGTCTTGCCAAACTTGCGGCCGGTGAAATAGGCGGCGCTGTCCGCCACCCACACGATGCCCATGACGAACAGCAGCATCCACGGGCTCGGCGCCCACGCGCGCAGATCGATCATGGCCAGACCGGTCGGCAGCAGCACCACCCAGCCGACCAACATCAGCAAACCTTTGTGCGTAATACGCACCCCGCTCATCAGCCAGGCCGGCACCACCAGCAGCCACAAGGCGGCGGAGAACAGGTAGGCCGTCAAATGCGGATAGTTCGTCTCTCCCGCAGCAAGCTGCGTATCCAGCCACAACAGCCCGAGCATCAGCAGCAGCGTCATTCCCCAGTAAAGATAGGCGGTGCGCCCCTGCAAACCGGACAGACGCGCCCATTCCGATGTGCCCTGCATCACCAGCACCACCACCAGCAGCGACCAGGCCATGGCCGGCAGCAGGAAAAGCGCTGCCAGCAACAGGACGAGCAGCACCAGCGCCGTGATCACCCGCGACTTAAGCATCGTCTTCTTTCTTGAGTTGTTCGCTGGTGCGCCCGAAACGGCGTTCGCGCTTCTGGTAGGAGCGTATCGCCTCTTCCAGTGCCGCGCGGTCGAAGGCCGGCCACAAGGTATCGGTGAAATACAGCTCGGTGTAGGCCAACTGCCACAACAGGAAGTTGCTGATGCGCTGCTCGCCGCCGGTGCGGATGAACAGGTCGGGTTCGGGCGCATAGGCCGTGGAAAGATAAGGCGTCAGTTCTTCTTCATCGAAAGCCGCAGCTCGTTCGGGATGCGCCTGGCTCAGGGCATGCATGGCCTGCATGATGTCCCAGCGCCCGCCGTAATTGACGGCGAAGGTCAAGGTCAGACCGGCGTTCTCGGCGGTGAGGCGCTCCGTCTCTTCGATGGCTCGCACCAGCCTGGCATCGAAACGGCTGCGGTCACCGATGAACTTGATGCGTACACCACTCCCATGCAGTCCGGCCACCTCGGTTTCCAGCTTGTTGATGAACAACTGCATCAGGAAAGTGACTTCTTCGGCGGGGCGGCGCCAATTCTCGCTGCTGAAGGCGAACAATGTCAGATATTCCACCCCCAGATCATGGCAGGCCGCGACCATCTCGCGTATCGTCTCGACGCCGCGCTGGTGCCCGGCGACCCGCGGCAGCATGCGCTGCCTGGCCCAGCGCCCGTTGCCATCCATAATGATGGCAATGTGGCGCGGGACTACCGTCGTCTCGGGGATGGTGCGGGTGGAACTGGAGAAGGGTATCGCCATCACCAGGCCGGGATCAGATGGCCATCAGGTCGGCTTCTTTGACTTGCAGGGCCTTGTCGATCTCGGCCACGAAGCGGTCGGTCAGCTTCTGCACGTCGTCCTGTGCGCGACGCTCCTCGTCTTCGCTCACTTCATTGTCCTTCAGCAACTTCTTCAACTGCTCATTGGCCTCGCGGCGGATGTTGCGCACGGCAATCTTGGCGGCTTCACCTTCGCTCTTCACCACCTTGATCAGGTCGCGACGACGTTCTTCGGTCAGCATCGGCATCGGCACGCGAATCAGGTCCCCGTTGGTAGCCGGGTTCAGTCCGAGGTCGGAATCGCGGATCGCCTTCTCGATCTTGCTCACCATGTTCTTATCATAGGGTTGCACACTGATGGTGCGCGCGTCGGACAGCGTGATATTGGCCACCTGGTTCACCGGCACCATGCTGCCGTAATACTCGACCTGCACATGGTCCAGCAGGCCCACATGCGCACGGCCGGTACGCACCTTGCTGAGGTCAGTCTTCAGCGCCTCCAGCGATTTTTGCATCTTCTGTTCTACGTTCTTCTTGATGTCAGAGATCATTGCTTGCCACTCCTAATCCACGCGCACCAGGGTTCCTTCTCCTTCGCCGAACACCACACGCTTGAGCGCGCCCGGCTTGAAGATACTGAACACGATGATGGGTAACTTCTGGTCGCGACACAGGGTCAGCGCCGTGGCGTCCATCACCTTGAGATTCTTGCTGATCGCCTCATCGAAGCTGAGGCTCTGATAACGGATCGCATCGGGGTTCTTTTTCGGATCATCGGTATAGATGCCATCGACCTTGGTGGCTTTGATCACCACGTTGGCGGACATCTCGATGGCGCGCAGCGCGGCGGCGGTGTCGGTGGTAAAGAACGGGCTGCCGATGCCGGCCGCGAAGATCACCACCTTGCCGTCTTCCAGATAACGCAGCGCCTTGCCACGGATGAACGGCTCGGCGACCTGCTCCAGGCTCAGCGCCGACTGCACGCGGCATTCCAGCCCGGCGCGCGTCATCGCATCCTGCAGGGCCATGGAGTTCATCACCGTGGCCAGCATGCCCATGTAATCGGCGGTGGCGCGATCCATCCCTGCCGCAGCCGGAGCCACGCCGCGGAAAATGTTGCCGCCACCGATCACCATCGCCACTTCCACCCCCAGCTCGACCACTTCCTTGATCTCGCTCACGATGCGTTCGATGACAGCGCGGTTGATACCGTAGCTGTCATCGCCCATCAAGGCTTCACCGGAGAGCTTGAGCAGGATGCGTTTGTAGACGGGAGCGGTCATGGCGTCCTTCCTTATTTCTTGGCAGCAGCAGCAGCGGCGGCAGCCACTT
>JBBIGX010000128.1:0-4522 GCA_037447315.1 Gallionellaceae bacterium
CACGCGCGCATCGGCCCATGCCGCCACCGCCTCGCCGATGAACAAATCGTAAGTCTGCTGGTTGTGCGGCTCCGGGATGAGTTTGCACGCCAGCCAAGCGGAGCAGCCCGCCACGAACGGCAGGTCATAGCCCTCGAAGCCGAACAGCCCGACCCCGCAATGCGCCAGCTTGTCCGCATCGTCATACAGGCTCACGTTGCCCACCGCATGCGTCAGCTTCCGTTGCGCCGCCGTCGGCACCTGGATGACGAACATCCCGCTCCGCTCCACCAGCTCGCGCGTCTTCGACGATTTATCCAACACCACCGTCAGCTTCGGCGGCACCAGGTCCAGCGCACAGCACCACGCCGCCGCCATCACGTTGTCCACGCCGTCATGGCGCGCCGAGACCAGCACGGTCGGGCCGTGGTTGAGCAGTCGGTAGGCTTTGTCGAGGGGGACGTGGGAAATGGGCGCGGTCATGAAAAAGTTGTGGTGGTTCAATCCGGGATGTTCGGCTCGACTAGGTTGGCCAGTTGCAGCAGCGACTCCTGCCAGCCGAGATAGCACATCTCCACCGGGATCACCCCGGGGATGCCCTCCTGCACAATGGCAATCTCGGTGCCGCACGACACCGGCTTCAGCGTCACCGTCGTCTTCATCGCCCCCGGCAGATTCGGATCATCGAACTTGTCCGAATAGACGATCCTCTGCCCGGGCACCAGTTCGAGATACTCGCCGCCGAAGGAATGGCTGTTGCCGCTGGAAAAGTTGGTGAAAGACATCCGGAACGTGCCGCCTACCCGCGCATCCAGATGATGCACCGTGCAGGTGAAACCATAGGGCGGCGACCACTTCGCCTGCGCCTCCGCGTTCAGGAACGCCTTGTAGACGCGCTCCGGTTGGGCGCGCACCACGCGATGCAAACGGACAGTACCTGTAGCCATGATCCGCCTCCTTTCGATGCAATACCCGGTGGGGTTGAAGCCTTCACACGGAAACGCTCCTATTCCGGCGCCCCCTGCCACAGCATGTCGTAGCCCAGCTCCCGCGTCTCGCTGCACAGCCTGGCCAGCGCCGAAAATTTCTCCTTGAACACCTTGTCCGCGTGCGAGCGTTCATGCTGCTCGAAAGACCTCCAGTAGGTCACGATGGCGATATGCTTCTCCGCCGTTCCCGGATCGCCGAGCGAGCCTTCGTCAGAAAGGAAACCGGAGAACGCAAATACCTGACCGGCAATGAAACCGCCCTTGTCGCCGCCGTAGGTGTTCTTCACCACATTACACATCTCGGCCAGTGCCAGCTCGACATCCTCGAAAGCCACGCCGGGTTTGATCGTGGCCGTATTGAAAAGCATCTTCGCCCCGAAAGGGATCGTGACAGGAGAGAACATGATGCGCCTCCATTAGCAGTGAATCCGGTTGAAAGGAATTACTCAAGCCAACCGCAGATAAAGTACTTTCCGCCTTAGTCGGACCGACTTCAACCCTTTCGACGTCCCCCCTGTTTTCAGTAGCACAAGGCTTTAGCAGGCCGTTGAAAAACTACTGCGGTAGGCCATCTGCGGCGTTGCGCGGTGCTCGCTCCCTCGCCTATCTAATACATGAGGAATTGGCGGAAGCGGTGAGATTCGAACTCACGAACGACTCGCATCGTTGCCGGTTTTCAAGACCGGTGCCTTCAACCACTCGGCCACGCTTCCAGATTTCGTTCTGTTCCTGAGAAATGCCGGTTTTGGCTCCGGCATAACCTGAAGGTTAGCCTGCGCCGCCACACGCCGCTACGCGGCATGTGGTCAAGACCGGTGCCTTCAACCACTCGGCCACGCTTTCAGACTATCCTCCAATCGCCGGCTGCGGCGGCGTTCCGCCACGATCAGGCAACGCCGCGCATGATACCCGAAATCGACGCCGCGCCCAAAGACGGTGCGGCTTGTGCGGTTGAAACTTTTACCGGGCTTCGGTAGTCTCACGTTCGTCGTGCGCACAGGCGCGCTTCCATTCAACCACGGAGGAAACATGGACTACCCGACACAGACCGCCCAAACCGGCGTACTCGTTGCCGAACAGAACAAGGTGCTGCGCAACACCTACCTGATGCTGTCCCTGACCATGATCCCGACCGTCATCGGCGCGCTCATCGGCAGATCGCTGGACCTGTCGTTCATGGCGGAAAGCCCCATCCTGTCCTCGTTGCTGATGTTCGGTGTGATGATGGGCATGCTGTTCGCCGTCGCCGCGCTGCGCAACAGCGTGTGGAGCATCGCCGCCCTGCTCGGCTTCACCTTCGTCGCCGGCGTGTTCCTCGGCCCCATTTTGCAGGTCGCGCTGAAACTGGCGAATGGCGGGCAGCTGATCACCCTGGCGGCCGGCGGTACCGGCATCATCTTCTTCTCGCTGGCCACTGTCGCCACCGTGACCAAGAAGGATTTCAGCTTCATGGGCAAGTACCTGTTCATCGGGCTGATCCTGCTCATCGTCGCTTCTCTGGCCAACCTGTTCTTCCAGATCCCGGCGCTGAGCCTTACCCTCTCCGCCATCGCGGTGATGATCTTCTCCGCCTACATCCTGTACGACGTGAGCCAGATCGTGCACGGCGGCGAGACCAACTACGTGATGGCGACGCTTGGTCTGTACCTGAATATCTACAACCTGTTCATCAACCTGCTGCAACTGCTGATGGCATTCGCCGGCGAACGCGAATAGGCATCACGCACACACGACAAGGCGGCCTCACGGCCGCCTTTTGTTTTCCACGGAGACGACATGAACCTGAACGATTTCCTGAAGAAGCTGGGCGACGCCCCGGACAGCATCTGCTTCAACGACACCCTCGCGCTGATCGACGAGCACTACGACTTCACCCCCACCGCCTTCACCAACGGCGCGGTACGCAACGAAGCGGGGCAAAACAACGGCTCGTGCAAACTGTTCTCGTTCGCCAGGCTCAACGGCTTGTCGCCACAGCAGACACTGGCCTGTTTCGGCGATTACTACCGCAAGGACGTACTCGGCAACCCGCAGGGCGCCGACCACCAGAACATCCGCAATTTCATGAAGAGCGGGTGGGAAGGCATCCGGTTCGAGGGCGAGGCCCTCAAACCCAAGGCTTGATCATTTCGGCTTTCGCTGATGCGGACGGACGCGGGGCGCCAGCAGCGCGTCGCCGTCGTCCGCATCCAGTTGCTTGCCGGACGCGTTGGTCAGCGGCTGCTCGTAATCGATCCAGCCGCGCACGCCGGTCTTGAGTGAAACGACATTGGTGAACCCGAGTTTCAGCAGCACATCCGCCGCCAGCACCGAGCGCTTGCCGGAACGACAGATCACCACGATCTCCTGATCGCGCCGCGCCGCCAGTTCCGGCACGGTCTCGTCGTAATCCCATTCGCAGGATTGTTCCAGCACGCCGCGCGGCACGTTAATCGAGCCGGGGATGTGCAGCAGCTCGAACTCCGCCGCCTCGCGCACATCCAGCAGCAGCGGCTTGCTGCCCGCCGCCAGCGCGCGGCTCAGGTCCCAGGGCATGATCTCCTTCACGCGCGTCAGCGCCTCTTCCACCAGATCGTCATAGCGCATCATCCCGTCACTCCTTCGTGAACACCGCGATCGACTCCACATGCGAAGTCTGCGGGAACATGTTCATCACGCCGGCGCAGCGCATCCTGTAGCCGTGCACCTGCACCAGCACCGCCGCATCGCGCGCCAGCGTGGCCGGATTGCAGCTCACGTAGACGATGCGCTTGGGCGCGGTCTCCGGCGTGATGGCCTTGACCAGCTCAACCGCCCCGTCGCGCGGCGGGTCGACCAGCCATTTGTCGAAACGGCCCAGTTTGGCCAGTTCTGCCTCGTTCATCTCGAACAGGTTCATCGCCGTGAACTGCGTGTTGCCGGTCAGCCCGTTGTGCGCGGCGCCCTGCTGGCCGCGCTTGACCAGCGCCGGGCTGCCTTCGATGCCCAGTACCTGCGCACCACTGCGCGCGATGGGCAGGGTGAAGTTGCCCAGGCCGCAGAAGAGATCGGCGATGCGTTCGCCCGGCTGCGGATCGAGCAGGCGCAAGGCACGGTGCACCATCACGCGGTTGAGCTGATGATTGACTTGAGTGAACTCGGTGGGCGCGAACGGCATCTCGACGCCGAACTCGGGCAGCGTGTAGGTCAGCGGCGGCGCATCCAGCGGATGGAAGGGATAGCAGGAATCCGGCCCCTTGGGTTGCAGCCAGAACTGGATGGCATGCCGGTCGGCGAAGGCGCGCACTTGCTCTTCGTCCTGTGCGCTGAGCGGTTCCATGTTGCGGATCACCAGCACGTCCACCTTGTCGCCGCAGGCCACTTCGATCTGCGGCAGGCGCTCACGGATGGACAGCCCTTCCACCATCTCGGACAGCTTGGGGATTAGCGCCGAGATCTTCGGCGGCAGGATCTCGCAGCGCGTCATGTCGGCCACGAAGCTGCTGCGCTTCTCGTGGAAGCCGACCAGCACCTTGCCCTTCTTCTGCACGTAGCGCACCGACAGGCGCGCGCGCTGGCGATAACCCCAGGGCATG
>JBBIGX010000129.1:0-4479 GCA_037447315.1 Gallionellaceae bacterium
TCTGGATGATGTTCTCCACATCCTCGCCGACATAGCCAGCCTCGGTCAGCGTGGTGGCGTCGGCTATCACGAACGGCACGTTGAGAAATCGCGCCAGCGTCTGCGCCAGCAGCGTCTTGCCGGAGCCGGTCGGGCCGATCAGCAGGATGTTGCTCTTGGAAAGCTCGACACCGTCATCGCTCTTGTTCTTCAGCCGCTTGTAGTGGTTGTAGACGGCGACCGACAGGATCTTCTTCGCCTGGCGCTGGCCGATGACATATTCGTCGAGGCGTTCGCAGATCTGGTGCGGGGTGGGCAGTTCGCCCTTGTCGCTCTTTTCTCCGCCGATCGCGTTCTGCGTCTCCTCACGGATGATGTCGTTGCACAGCGCGATGCATTCGTCACAGACGAACACCGACGGGCCGGCGATCAGCTTGCGTACCTCGTGCTGGCTCTTGCCGCAGAAAGAGCAGTACAGCAGCTTCTCACCCTTGTTCTTTTCCGATGTCATCTTCTCACCTCCATGCCGGTTTATCGGCAGCCAGCATTATTCCTCAAGCCCGCTTGTCCAGCACCTGGTCGATCAGGCCGTATTCCATGGCCTCGGACGCGGTGAGGAAGTTGTCGCGCTCGCTGTCGCGGGCGATCTCTTCCACACTGCGGCCGGTGTGCTGCGCCATCAGGGTATACAAGCGCTCGCGCAGGCTCAGGATGTATTTGGCATGGATCTCGATGTCGCTCGCCTGCCCCTGGAAGCCGCCCATCGGCTGGTGGATCATCACGGTGGAGTTGGGTAAAGCGAAACGCTTGCCCTTCTCGCCCGCCTGCAGCAGGAACGCGCCCATCGAGGCCGCCATGCCGATGCACAATGTGGACACATCCGGCTTGATGAACTGCATGGTGTCGTAGATCGCCATGCCGGCCGAGATCGAACCGCCTGGCGAATTGATGTAGAGATGGATGTCCTTGTCCGGATTCTCCGACTCGAGGAACAGCAGCTGCGCCACCACCAGATTGGCCACATGGTCATTGATGGGGCCGACCAGGAAGATCACGCGCTCCTTCAGCAGGCGCGAATAGATGTCGTAGGCGCGCTCGCCGCGGCCACTGGTTTCGACGACCATCGGGATCAGGCCCGAATCCTGCGGCTCCATCCTGTCGCCGAGTGCACCGTACGTCATGTTCAATTCCCCATCAGTTCGTTGAGAGTGACCTGCTTGTCGCTCACCTTTGCACCCGCCATCACCCAAGCGACGACGTTGTCTTCCAGCGCGAGATTCTCCACATCCACGCGACGGCGCGGATCGGCCTTGTACCAGTTACGCACTTCGTCCGGACGCTCGAAGCTCACGGCATACTCCTCGATCAATGCCTCGACCTGCTCCGGCTTCGCCGCCAGATCCTGCTGCTTCACCAGCTCAGCAAGAATCAGGCCCAGCTTCACGCGTGCTTCGGCACGCTCCAGGAACATCTCCACCGGCAGCTTCATTCCCTTGGGGATCTGCATGCCGCGCGCCTTCATTTCCTGCACCGATTGCTCCATCAGGCGCTGCGCTTCGCCCTGCACCAGCGAGGTCGGCACTTCCAGTTTGGCCACCTTGAGCAGCAAGGCCATCGCGCTCTCCTTGTTGCGCACCTTGACGCGGCGCTGTGCCTCACGTGCGACATTGTCGCGAATCTCCTGCCGGAACTTCTCCACATCGCCGTCGGCTACGCCTACGGATTTCACGAATTCGGCATCTAGCTCAGGCAACTTGGGCTCTTCCACGCTGTGCACGGTGATGCTGAAGGTCACCTGTTTGCCGGCCACGTCCTTGCCGTGATAGTCGGCCGGTAAGGTCATCTGGAACGACTTGCTCTCGCCGACCTTGCAACCCATCACTGCATTCTCGAAATCGGCCAGCATGCGTCCGGCGCCGAGAATGAACTTGTAGGCCTTGGCGCTGCCGCCTTCGAACGGCTTACCATCGAGCACGCCTTCAAAATCGATGGACACCTGGTCATCCTTCTGCGCCCCGCGCGTCACCGGTTGGTACACCGCACGCTGCTTGCGCATGGTGGCGATGGTGTCCTCCACATCCTTGTCGCTCAGTGCGAACACGACACGCTCGATCTGCTCGTTGGCGATGTCGCCAATCACCACTTCCGGATAGACCTCGAAGGTGGCGCTGAACTCGATCTCGGGGGCGTTCAGATTGGCGGTCTTGATCTCGAACTGGGGATAACCGGCCACCTCCAGCTTGTTGGCGATGACCGCTTCGGCGAACGAGCGCTGCAGGGATTCGCCCAGCACTTCCTGCTGCACACCGCCGCCGTATTGCTGCTCCAGCACCTTGAGCGGCGCCTTGCCGGGACGGAAACCGGCCACTTTGGCCGTACGGGCCAGGCGCTTCAGGCGATTCTCCACCTCGGCGCGGATCTGTTGCTGGGGGATGGTTGCAGTCAGGCGGCGCTGCAGGCCGCCCAGTGTTTCTACGTTAGACATACTTATTCCTTCGGATATGGGGGACAAATCGACTACGGGGTCGCGCCGAATGATACATCAAAGCCGCGCCGGCCGCCCTACCCGGCATGCGGCACAACGCGCGTCAGACCCCATATATCGCGGTTGTATTCCAGGATGGTGCGGTCGCTGGAGAACTTGCCGCTGGTCGCGGTATTGATGATGCTCATGCGCGTCCAGCCCTCCTGGTCTCGATAAGCCTGTGCCACGCGGCGCTGCGCTTCCACATAGCTGCGGAAATCGGCCAGCGTCAGCCAGGGGTCGTGCGGGCTGAGCAGGGCATCGATGATGGGCTGGAACAGGCCCGGTTCGAACAGGTTGAAATGATTGCAGCACAGCAGGTTGATCACGCGCTGCAACTCCTCATCGGCGGCCACGATGGCAGCCGGGTCATAGTGGCCGCGCGTCGCTTCGACCTCCTCCGCCGTCAGGCCGAACAGGAAGAAATTCTCGTCGCCCGCTTCCTCGCGGATCTCGATGTTGGCGCCATCCAGCGTGCCAATGGTCAGGGCGCCGTTCATCATGAACTTCATGTTGCCGGTGCCCGATGCCTCCTTGCCCGCCGTGGAGATCTGTTCGGACAGCTCGGCCGCCGGACAGATCACCTCCATCGCCGACACCCGGTAATCCGGCAGAAACGCCAGCTGCAGCAGGCCGCGGGTATCCGGATCCTGGTTGATCACCTCGGCTACGGCATTGACCAGACGGATGATGCGTTTGGCCATGACATAGCCCGGCGCCGCCTTGCCGCCGATCAGCACACAGCGCGGTGTCCAGTCCTGCGTGTCGCCGCGCTTGATGCGGTCGTACAAATGGATGACGTGCAGCACATTGAGCAACTGCCGCTTGTATTCGTGGATGCGCTTGACCTGCACATCGAACAGCGCGGACGTGTCGAACGCGATACCGCAATCGCGCTGCACCATCTCGGCCAGGCGCTGCTTGTTGTGGAACTTGATGCTGCGCCATTTGGCGCGGAAATCCTTGTCTTCCGTGTATTTGAGCAGTTTGCGCAGTTGCGACAGGTCGGTGCGCCACTCGTCGCCGATGGTGTTGTCGATCAGGTCGCTCAGCTCCGGATTGCTCCAGGCCATCCAGCGCCGCGGCGTCACGCCGTTGGTCTTGTTGTTGAAGCGTTCCGGCCACAACTCGTAGAAATCGCGGAACAGGTACTGCTGCAACAACTGCGAGTGCAGCGCCGCGACGCCGTTCACCGAGCGGCAGGCCACCACGGCCAGATAGGCCATGCGCACCTGCGGCACATCGCCCTCCTCGATGATGGACATGCGGCGCTGGCGCACCACGTCACCGGGCCAGCGCAGCGAGACCTGTTCCAGGAAGCGCGCGTTGATCTCGTAAATGATCTCCAGCAGGCGCGGCAACAAGCGGCCAAACATGGCCACCGACCATTTCTCCAGCGCCTCCGGCAGCAGGGTGTGGTTGGTGTAGGCCATGGTGCGCGTGGTGATCTGCCAGGCCTCGTCCCAGCCCAGACCGTACTCGTCCATCAGCAGGCGCATCAGTTCCGCCACCGCACAGGTCGGATGCGTGTCGTTCAGCTGAAACACGTTCTTCTCGGCGAAGCGGCTGAAATCCCGGCCGTGCTTGCGCACCCAGCGGTTCAGCACATCCTGCAGACTGGCGGACGCCAGAAAATATTGCTGGCGCAGGCGCAGTTCCTTGCCGTTCTCGCTGGCATCGTTGGGATAGAGCACCATGGTGATGTGTTCCGCCGCGTTCTTGGCGGCGACTGCCTCGGTATAGCTGCCGGCGTTGAACTCTTCCAGGTTGAACTCTTCCGTCGCCGTGGATTTCCACAGGCGCAGGGTGTTCACCGTACCGTTGCGATAGCCCGGGATGGGCACGTCGAACGGCAAGGCCATCACGTCCTGCGTATCCACCCAGCGCACGTGCAGCTTGCCGGAAGCGTCGGTAAACATCTCGCTGCGCCCGCCGAACTTGACGCGCACCGCATGCTCGGGACGCTCCACCTCCCA
>JBBIGX010000130.1:0-4352 GCA_037447315.1 Gallionellaceae bacterium
TCAGCATCGCGCCGAACACGAAGATGATGGTGTAGATGGAGAGGTCGGCCTTCACCATCAGCGCATACAGGCCCAGCATCAGGAAGATACTGATGTTCTCGTTGAAGTTCTGCACCGCGATGGAGCGTCCGGCCCCCATCAGCAGGTGGCCGCGGTGCTGCAGCAGCGCGTTCATCGGCACCACGAAGTAACCGGCCATGATGCCGATGCCGATGAGCAGCAGGATGGCGACCAGCGGGTTGGAGACCAGGATCATCGCCAGCACCATCCCGCCCATGGCGATGCCGACCGGGATCACGTTGACCGCGTGTTCCAGCTTGACGAAGCGTGCGGCGAGGATGGAGCCGATGGCGATGCCCACGGCCACCCAGGCGGTGAGTTTTGCTGCTTCGCCGATGTTGTAGTGAAGTGCTACGGCGGCCCAGGCCAGCACCAGCAGGCGCAGGGTGGCGCCCGCGCCCCAGAACAGGGTGGTCACCGCGAGCGAGACCTGGCCCAGCGGGTCTTTCCACAGCAGGCGGAAGCAGTGCCAGAACTCTTTCAGCAGGAACAGCGGGTTGCGGCTGAGCGGCTTGTGTTCGATGGGCACCAGCGGGATGTACAGGTTGAACATCGCGGCCACGAAATAGATGATGAAGATGACGAAGATGGCCATCTCCGGCGGCGTGACGTTGTCGGGTACGTGCAGCGCATGCATGAGGGCGTGCGCGATGTCCGGCGTGACCAGCATGCCGCCGACCACTGTGCCGGCGATGATCGCGGCGACGGTGAGGCCTTCCATCCAGCTGTTGGCCCAGACCAGGCGCTCCGGCGGCAGGTATTCGGTGAGGATGCCGTACTTGGCCGGCGAATAGGCGGCTGCGCCGAAGCCGGCCACGCCGTAGGCCAGCAGCGGATTGACGCCGACCAGCATGGCCAGGCAGCCTGCCATCTTGATCGAGTTGCTGATGAACATCACGCGGCCCTTGGGCAGCGAATCGGCGAAGGCGCCGACGAAAGGCGCCAGGAAGATGAAGGACAGGATGAACGCCTGCTGCAGCACCGGCGTATGCCAGCCTGGCGCGTGCACTTGTTTGAGCAGGGCGATGGCGGCGAACAGCAAGGCATTGTCGGCGAGCGCACTGAAGAACTGCGCCGCGAGGATGATATAGAAGCCGCGTTTCACTATGGTTCGCGATTGAAAGGACGGCGTTTTATAACATGAAACATCCGCCCGATTGTTAAATTCTCTTGCATTTGCGGGGCGCGTTGCGGGCGCGCCCTGCTATCATTCGCAGCACTTTTTCATAGCGCAGTCGCCATGTCCCGCCCGATCCAGGCCCGTATCGACCTCTCTGCCTTGCGCCACAATCTCGGTGTGGTGCGCCGCCACACGACCGCGCGCGTGATGGCCGTGATCAAAGCCAATGCCTATGGGCATGGCCTGTTGCAGGCGGCGCAGGCCCTGCGCGAGGCGGAGGGTTACGCGCTGCTCGATGTGCGCGATGCGGTGGCGTTGCGCGAGGCGGGTTTCCGCCAGCCTATCCTGCTGCTGGAAGGCTTCTTCGCGCGCGACGAGTTGCCGCTGCTTGCCGAATACGAACTCTCCACGGTGGTCCACAGCCTGTCCCAGCTCGAATGGCTGGACGCCTATCCGCGCCGCAACGGCCTTTCCGTGTGGCTCAAGGTGAACAGCGGCATGAACCGCCTGGGTTTCACGCCGCAGGAATATCCCATGGTGCTGGAGCGCCTGAAGGCGCATCGCGCGGTGCGCGATGTCACGCTGATGACCCACTTCGCGCAGGCCGACGAGGCGCCGGGGGTGGCGACGCAACTGGCGCTGTTCGAACAGCTCACCGCGAACCAGCGCCTGCCGCGCTCCCTGTCCAATTCGGCGGCCATCCTGCGTCATCCGGCGGCGCATGGCGACTGGGTGCGTCCCGGCATCATGCTCTACGGCAGCTCGCCGTTCGCCGAGATCAATGCGACAGAGTTCGGACTGCGCCCGGTGATGACCTTGTCCAGCGAGCTGATCTCGGTGCGCGAACTGAAGGCGGGCGATGCGGTCGGCTATGGCGCGACCTTCCGCGCCGAACGCGGCATGCGCATCGGCACCGTGGCCTGCGGTTATGCCGACGGCTATCCGCGCCATGCACCGACCGGTACGCCCATCCTGGTCGATGGCCAGCGCACGCGCACGCTGGGCCGGGTATCGATGGACATGCTGGCGGTCGATCTCAGCGCGCTACCCGAAGCGCGCGTGGGCAGCCCGGTGGTGCTGTGGGGCGAGGGCATGCCGGTGGACGAGGTGGCGCGTGCCGCCGGCACCCTCAGCTACGAACTGCTGTGCGCGCTGGCGCCGCGCGTGCCGGTCTCCGGCGCATAGAAGCGACCAAGTCGCCCAACTCGTCCTTGCTGGGGGCGGGCAGGGGCCTGGTCAGGTCGCCGGTGGCGACGGCATTGGCCGCTTCTATGGCGGATTGCAGGCCGCTACGGATGCGGCGGATGATGAACCAGGATGACAGCGGCAGTCCCAGAGTGTCCGCCACCAACAGAATCTGGACAGTCAGAGCATCCTTAGCGCGTACTTGCCGCCATATGGTTTTTGCATGCCCAAGGGTGGAATAACGGGGAGCGCTGTCAGTTCGCGATTTTAACAGGCCGTTGAAAAACTACTGCGGTAGGCCATCTGCGGCGTTGCGCGGTGCGCGCTCCCTCGCCTATCTACTTGATATGTCTCGGTCGCTGCGCTCCGTGCGCCTTGCATCTGGCCATCCTCGCTACGTTTTTCAACGGCCTGTTAAGCCCCGGCAGAATGAAAGCGTGGCCCGATCCGCAAGATCGCAGCGTGGCATCAGCCTGATCGAGCTGATCGTGTTCATCGTCATTATCGGTGTGGCGCTGACCGGCATCCTGCTGGTGATGAACCAGGTCACGGCGCACAGCGCCGACCCGCTCATCCACAAGCAGGCCATCGCGGCCGCGGAATCGCTGCTGGAGGAGATCGAGCTGCAGGATTTCATCGACGGCAACGACGGGGTGACCACGGCCTGTCCGTCGGCCAGCATGGTCACGGCGGCGAACCGCACGGACTACCATATCGTCAGTTGTTATAACGGCTTTGGCATGACCGGCATCACTGACCTGAACAACAACCCCACCGGCCTCACGAACTACAATGCCAATGTTGCCATCACGGCCGAGGCATTGGGCGGCATCGCGGCGGGCAGTGCGGTGCGCATCACGGTGACGGTGACCGATCCGCAAGGCAATGCGATCGCGCTCGATGGTTACCGGACGAGGTATTGATGGGTACTTTCCTGCACAAGGGTTTCACGCTGATCGAGATGATCGTGGTGATCGTCATCACCGGCATCATCGCGGGCATCGTGGCCATCTTCATCCAGGCGCCGGTGAAGGGTTATGTGGACAGTGCGCGCCGCGCCGAACTCACCGATATCGCCGATACCGCCGTGCGCCGCATGGCGCGCGACGTGCGCATGGCGGTGCCGAACAGTGTGCGCTTGTGCGGGACGGCCTGCGTGGAGTATGTGCAGGCGAACGATGGCGGTCGTTACCGCTCGGATGTGCCGGGCAATCCGCTGGTGTTCGACAATGCGGACACGACTTTCGATGTGCTGGGGACGGTTGCCGTCGCTGCCAATGACTATATCGTGATCGGCAGTTCGGAGTCGGATGCCAGCGTGGTGTATCAGAGGCTCGGGCTGCGCAAGGTGAATGCCTATGCCGCGCCGCAGATCACCTTGTCTGCCGGGTTGAGCAGTTTCCGCGAGATGCCCTCGCATCGCTTCGATGTGGTGGATGCGGCACAGGGTGCCGTCACCTATGCCTGCGAGGGAGTGGGTACGGATGCCAACGGGACGGGTACGGGGGTGCTGCGGCGCTATTGGGGATATTGGAATTTCACAGCGAACCGTCCGACGTGGATCGCCCCGACAACCGGGGGGTCGGCCATCCTGGCCGATAACATCAGTGCCTGCACGATCGAATATGGGCTTCCCAACCAGCGTTTCGGCCTGCTCGCAGTTCGCATGACGCTGACCCGGGAAAACGAGAGCGTCTCACTCTATCATCAGATGCACGTCAATAACTTGCCATGATGGATACGATACCAAGCATCGGAAAACAACGCGGTTTTTCCATCGTCACGGCCATCTTCCTGTTGGTGGTGTTGTCGTTCCTCGGGGTGGCGATGGTGACTTTCTCGACCACTCAACATCAGAGCTCAGCCATGGATGTGATGGGTTCGCGCGCCTATCAGGCGGCGCGCGCCGGCATCGAGTGGGCGGCTTACCAGATTATCAACAGTCCGGCGAACGCAGCGGCGGCGGCTGGATGTGCGACCACTATCC
>JBBIGX010000131.1:0-4331 GCA_037447315.1 Gallionellaceae bacterium
GGCAGGACCGGCATGGAAGAACCGCCAGGGATGACCGCCTTCAGCTTGTGGCCGTGGCGCACGCCGCCGGCCATCGCCAGCAGGTCGCGGAACGGCGTGCCCATCGGCACCTCGAAGTTGCCCGGCTTGTTGACATGGCCGGACACCGAGAACAGCTTGATGCCGCCGCTGTTGGGCACGCCGAGGTCGGCGAATTTCTTGCCGCCCTCGCGGATGATGTAGGGGATGCTGGCGAAGGTCTCGGTGTTGTTGATGGTGGTCGTATTGACGTACAGGCCGAAGCTGGCCGGGAACGGCGGCTTGAATCGCGGCTGCCCTTTCTTGCCCTCGATGGATTCGAGCAGCGCGGTCTCTTCGCCGCACACGTAGGCGCCATAACCCAGATGGTTGTGCAGGTCGAACGTGAAATCGGTGCCGAGAATGCCGCGCCCCAGATAGCCCGCCTTGCGCGCATCCTCGCAGGCTTGTTCCATCACTTCATAGGCTTCGTAGATTTCGCCGTGCACATAGTTGTAGCCGACTTTCACGCCCATCGCGTAAGCGGCGATGGCCATCCCCTCGATCAGCATGTGCGGGTTGTAGCGCAGAATGTCCCAGTCCTTGCAGGTGCCGGGTTCGCCCTCGTCCGAGTTGCAGACGATGTATTTGTCGCCCTTGTAGTCCTTGGGCATGAAGCTCCATTTCAGGCCTGTGGGAAAACCCGCACCGCCGCGCCCGCGCAGCACCGACGCCTTCACTTCGGCGATGATGGCCTCGGGCGACATCTTCTCGGTCAGCACCTTGCGCAGCGCCTGGTAGCCGCCCGCCTTGACGTAGTTATCCAGGTTCGCCAAACCGTCCTCTGCCGTGGCGAGGATGATGGGTTTGCTCATGCCTTGCCTCCTTCCAGATCGGCCAGGATGCGGTCGATCTTCTCCGGCGTCAGCCTGCCGCACATCTTCCGGTTGTTGATGGTCATCAGCGGCGCGTCGACACAGGCGCCCATGCACTCGCTCTCGCGCAGGCCGAATTTGCCGTCCGGCGTAGTCTCACCCAGCCCGATGCCGAGCTTTTGCTTCAGATAGGCCAGCGTATCGCCGGAACCGCACAGCGTGCACGACAGGTTGGTGCACACGGTCAGCGTGTACTTGCCCATCGGCTTGAGGTTGTACATGTGATAGAAGGTCGCCACTTCGTACACGGCCATCTGCGGCATGCCAAGATAGGCGGCGACATCCTTCATGTCATCGGGCGCGATCCAGCCCTTCTCGTCCTGCACGAAACGCAGGGCGGCCATCACCGCCGACTGCTTCTGGTCGGCCGGATACTTCTGCAGTTCGCGGTCGATCCTGGTTTTGGTCTGTTCGGATAACATCAGCGGTCTATCTCCCCGAAAACGATGTCCTGCGTGCCGATGATGGCCACCACATCGGCGATCATGTGGCCGCGCGTCATCTCGTCCAGGCTGGACAGGTGGGCGAAGCCGGGTGCGCGGATCTTCATGCGGTAGGGTTTGTTGGCGCCGTCGGACACCAGGTAAATGCCGAACTCGCCCTTGGGGTGTTCGACGGCGGAATACACCTCGCCCGCCGGCACATGCATGCCTTCGGTGAAGAACTTGAAATGGTGGATCAGCTCTTCCATGTTCTGCTTCATCGCCTCGCGCTTGGGCGGGGCGTATTTCAGGTTGTCGGCCATGACCGGGCCGGGATTCTTGCGCAGCCAGTCCACACACTGGCGGATGATACGCAACGACTGGCGCATCTCTTCCACGCGCACCAGATAACGGTCATAGCAATCGCCCTCGACACCGACCGGGATGTCGAAGTCCAGGCGGTCGTACACCTCATACGGCTGCTTCTTGCGCAGATCCCAGGCGATACCGGAGCCGCGCAGCATGGGACCGGTGAATCCCAGCGCCATGGCGCGCTCGGGCGACACCACGCCGATGCCGACGGTGCGCTGTTTCCAGATACGGTTGTCGGTGAGCAGCGTCTCGAACTCATCGATGTGCTTGGGGAAACGGTTGGTGAAATCCTCGATGAAATCGAGCAGCGAACCCTGGCGGTTCTCGTTCATGCGCTTCACATCGGCCGCGCTGTGCACCTTGCTCGCCTGGTACTGCGGCATCACATCCGGCAGGTCGCGATACACGCCACCCGGACGGTAGTAGGCCGCGTGCAAGCGCGCACCGGCGACTGCCTCGTAGGCGTCGACCAGGTCCTCGCGGTCGCGGAATGTATAGAAGAACATGGTCATCGCGCCGAGGTCGATGCCCACCGCGCCGAGCCACAGCAAGTGGTTCAGGATGCGGGTGATCTCGTCGTACATGACGCGGATATACTGGGCGCGGATCGGCACTTCGATGCCGACCAGCTTCTCCACCGCCATCACATAGGCGTGCTCGTTGCACATCGGCGACACGTAATCCAGGCGATCCATGTAGGGCAAGGCCTGCAGGAAGGTCTTGTGCTCGGCCAGCTTCTCGGTACCGCGATGCAGCAAGCCGATATGCGGGTCGGCGCGCTCGACCACCTCACCGTCGAGTTCCAGCACTAGGCGCAGCACGCCGTGCGCCGCCGGGTGCTGCGGTCCGAAATTCAGGGTGTAGTTCTTGATTTCCGCCATTGCAGTCTCTCTGCCTCAGTTACGACCGTAGTTCTCCTCACGCAGCGTGCGCGGCGTGACCTCGCGCGGCTCGACCGTCACCGGCTCGTACACCACACGCTGCTGGGCCGCGTCATAGCGCATCTCGACGGTGCCGGACAGCGGGAAGTCCTTGCGGAACGGGTTGCCCACGAAACCGTAGTCGGTCAGGATGCGGCGCAGGTCCGGATGCCCCTTGAACACGATGCCGTACAGATCGAACGCCTCGCGCTCGAACCAGTTGGCCGAGGGCCAGATGCCGATCACGGAATCCAGCAACGGCAGCGTATCGTCCTCGGCGAACACGCGCACGCGCAATCGCAGGTTATGGGTAATGGACAGCAGGTGATAGACGGCAGCGAAACGAGGGCCTTCATGCGGCCGGTCGGCCAGATAGCGGCCGTCCTCGCAGGTCTCGCTGCCCCAGGTGGAATAGTCGATGCCGCAGACGTCGATCAGTTCCTCGAAGCGGAACTCCGCATCGTCGCGCAGACGGGTGAACACGGACAGCATGTCGGCAGCCTTGACCACCAGCGTCAGCTCGCCCAGCCGCTCGTCGAGGCTCACGACCTTGTTGCCGAAAGCTTCTGCAAGATTGGATCTCAGGATGTTCAGGTCTTTTGCCATGGTCGATGCCTAGCGTGCGATGGTGTTGGTGCGCTTGATCTTGTTCTGCAGCTGGATCACGCCGTAGAGCAGCGCCTCGGCGGTCGGCGGGCAGCCCGGCACGTAGATGTCTACGGGCACGATGCGGTCGCAACCGCGCACGACGGAATAGGAATAATGGTAATAGCCGCCGCCGTTGGCGCAGGAGCCCATGGAGATCACCCAGCGCGGCTCGGCCATCTGGTCGTACACCTTGCGCAGGGCGGGTGCCATCTTGTTGCACAGGGTGCCGGCGACGATCATCACGTCGGACTGGCGCGGACTGGGACGGAACGCGCCGGCGCCGAAACGGTCGAGGTCATAGCGCGGCAAAGCGGCATGCATCATCTCCACCGCACAGCAGGCCAGACCGAAGGTCATCGGCCACAACGAGCCGGTACGCGCATAGTTGATGATGGCATCGGCCGTGGTCGTCACCACGCCCTTCTCCAGGATTCCTTCAATACCCATAACTCCCCCTTCTTATCGCGCCCGCGCACGAACGACCTCGCCGCTACGCGGGGCGCCTGTTCGCGCGGCTACTCCCACTCCAGCGCACCCTTCATCCATTCATAGACGAAACCGACCACCAGGATGGCCAGGAAGACCATCATGGAAACGAAACCGAAGGTGCCGATCTCCTTCAGGACGATCGCCCAGGGAAACAGGAAGGCGATCTCGAGATCGAACAGGATGAACAGGATGGCGACCAGATAGAAACGCACATCGAACTTCATGCGCGCATCCTCGAATGCCTCGAAGCCGCATTCGTAGGGGGACAGTTTCTTCTCGTCAGGACGGTTCGGGCCAGCCAGCATGCCCAGAACCAAGGGAGCGACGCCCATCACCAAAGCGATACTTATGAACAACAGTACCGGAAAATAGTTTTCCAACATGCTTGAACTCCCCTCCCTCTGTGAACTCGCAATATAGCGGACTGCTAAGCAATGCTCCAGATTCTTATTTCCGACCTTAGGCCGCTGGGACCCGGTTCTTCTTTTTGTATTGTATGGTGCGGGGCATGGGACTCGAACCCACACGTCTTGCGACACAGCCACCTC
>JBBIGX010000132.1:0-4323 GCA_037447315.1 Gallionellaceae bacterium
TTGCCGCCACCTTTCCTTTAGGGACTCCTGCGCGCCGTATCCGGGTGGCAGACGCCGCGCGTTTCCCGGATTAGAATCGCACCGTCACTTTTGGGAGCTTTTTCCATGACCCTGATGCTGAAGCAGTTGTTCGCGCTGTTGCGTCTGCTCAATTCCGATACCGGTACCAACCAGATCGCCGCCGGTGTAGCCTGCGGCCTGATCCTCGGTTTCGCGCCCATGCTGTCCTTGCAGGGGCTGCTGGTGTTCCTGTGCATGTTCCTGTTTCGCATCCAGATCGGCGCCGCGCTGGCCTCGTCCTTCTTCTTTGCGCTGGTGGCGTGGCTGTTCGACCCGGTCTCGCATGCGCTGGGCGCGGCCATCCTCGAAGCGCCGGCGCTGCAACCGCTGTTCACCACGATGTACAACATGCCGCTGGTGCCGCTCACGCGTTTCTACAACAGCGTGGTGATGGGGGCCGGAGTGCTGAGCCTGCTGCTGGCGCCGCTGGTGTTCTTCGGCAGCAGGCGACTGATCGTGGCCTATCGCGTGCAGGTGGTGGCGCGCTTCAAGAGCAGCCCGTTCTGGAAGCTGTGGAGCGGGACTTCGTTCTTCAAGTGGTATGTGACCCTGGAGAAGCTCCATGGATAAACCGGCAGAGGGGCAGCCGCCCGTGAAGGTGCAGGGACCGATCCGTTTCGAGGCGATCATCCCTTTGCTGATCGTGGTCGGTCTGATCGTGTTGTATTTCACCCTGTTCTTCGATGGCCACCTGCGGCGCGGGCTGGAATACGGCGCGACGCAGGCGAACGGCGCGGAGGTGAACATCGGCCGCGTGCAGACCCGCGTGTTCGATGCCTCGGTGCTGATCGGCGATGTGCAGATGACCGACCCGGAGCAGCCGATGCGTAACCGCCTGCAGATCGGCGAGATCCGTTTCCGCATGCTGTGGGATGCGCTGCTGCGCGGCAAGGTGATGATCGACGAGGCCGCCGTGGTGGATGTGCAGATCGGCACGCCGCGCAAGCATGCCGGGCGCGTGCTGCCGCCGGAACCGCCACAGGAAGGGCCGAGCGCATCCGACAAGATGCTGGCGCAGTTGAAAGAAGAGTTCTCCGGCAATGTGGTGGGTGATCTGGCCGCCATCGCGGCCGGGGCAAGCCCGTCGGAGCAGTTGCAGCAGATCACCGGCGAATTGAAGAGCGATGCCTATCTGGCTGAACTGCAGAAGTCGCTGGATGAGACCGAGCAGCAGTGGCAGGCGCGCATGGCGGCGCTGCCGCGCGGCGAGGATTTCGGTGCGCTGCGCGAACGGCTGGCCAAGGTGCAGTTGAAGGACTTCAAGGAAGTGGCGCAGGTGCAGGCGTCGGTGAAGGAACTGCAGGCCATCCGCGACGAGTTCGAGGCGAAGACCAAGCTCATCAGCGAAGCGGGTTCGTCGCTGTCGTCGGACATGGGGATGCTGCGCACCTCGTTCGGCGGTCTGGACGATGCGGTGCGTGCCGATGTGCGCGGCTTGCAGGCGCGCATGAAACTGCCGTCGCTGGATGCGGGCACCCTGTCGCGTGCGCTGTTCGGCATGGATGTGCTGGGCAAGCTGCAGCAGGTGCGCGGGTACATGGAGCAGGCGCGGCAATACATGCCGGCCAAGGGCGAGCAGCAGGCCAAGCCCGCACCCAAGCGCATCCACAAGGGGCGCGACTATGCCTTCGGCCATCCCAAAGGTTATCCGGCATTCTGGTTACGCCGTGCGCTGGTGACCTCGCGCCTGCCGGACGGCAGCGGCTTGTCCGGCGAGATCCGCGATGCGGCGACCGACCAGGCGCTGGTCGGCCGCCCGCTGGTGGCGACGCTCAAGGGAGATTTCCCGCAGCAGGGCGTGGCCGGCATCAAGGCCGAACTGGTCATCGACCACACCACGCGCGAGCCGCTGGAACGCATGGAGCTGGCCGTGGCGCGCTATGCGGTGGCAGGGCGCTCGCTGGTGGACAGCCCCAGCGTCACACTCGGTTTCGCCCAGGCCGTCGCTGCCGCCGGATTCACTGCGGAGCTGCGCGGCGACCAGGTGGATCTGCAACTGGGCACGCGCTTCAGTGAGGTGTCGTTCGAAACCACGGCGCAATCGCCCGTAGTGCGCGAGATGATGGCGGCGTCGCTGGCCGGGCTGGACAAGGTGGGCATGGATGCGCGTGTGCGCGGCAGCTGGGGCGACCTCGACCTGCAACTCTCGACCGATCTGGGCGACGCGCTGGCGCGCGGCATGAAGCGTTACCTGCAGGCGCAGATGGACGCGGCGCGCAAACGTATCGAGGCCATGGTGAACCAGCGCATCGCCGCGCAGCGCGACAAGCTGCTGGCACGGCGCGGCGAGGTCGAGGCGCGCTTCAAGTCGGCGCTGGCCGAGAAGCAGGCGCAGGTGGACAAGCTGCGCGCCGAGCTGGAGAGTGCACGCAAGACGCTGGAGCAACGCAAGAACGCGGCGGTGGATGCGCAGAAGCAGAAACTGCAGCAGGGTGCGGAGCAGCTGCTCGACAAGTGGCGCCGGTGAGCAGGGGCGGCATGAAGCGGGCGGGATGGAAAGCGGGCGCCGTGCTGAAGCAGACTGCGGAAAGCTCGCATTCATCTGCGCCACATGCTTGACGCGGAATCTGTCACAGTGACTGTCTGCGTACAAGATGAATTGCGCCGGGCAGCATTGCGCTGGCTGGCCGAACCGAATGTTTCTCGCAAGGTCGCCGGTGTGCATGAACTGGCGCGGCGCTGGGCGGCGGGCGAGGTGGGACTGGATGCCGATGCGGAACTGGAGGTGCAGCTGCCCATCCCCGGCCAGCCCGAGCAGCCGGTGCGGGTCTCACCGCGCGAGGTGCCGCGCCGCGCGATGCACACGCCGCAAGGGCGTGCCGCGATGGTGCATGCGATGGCGCACATCGAGTTCAATGCGATCAATCTGGCGCTGGATGCCCTGTGGCGCTTCCCGCATCTGCCGCGCGCATACTATGCCGACTGGCTGCGGGTGGCGGACGAGGAGGCGCTGCATTTCCGCCTGCTGGCGGATCACCTCAAGACACTGGGCTATACCTATGGCGATTTCACGGCCCACAACGGTCTGTGGGACATGGCCCAACAGACGCAGCACGATGTACTGGCGCGCATGGCCCTGTTGCCGCGCACCATGGAGGCGCGCGGACTGGATGTGACGCCGGGCATGAAAGCGAAGCTGGTGCAGGCCGGCGATGCGGCGGTCGGTCCCATCATGGATGTGATCCTGCGCGACGAGGTCGGTCATGTTGCCATCGGCAATTACTGGTTCGGTTATCTGTGCCGGCAGCGCGGGTTAGCGCCGGAAGCGACCTATGTGCATTTGCTGACGAAGTATCGGGTTGCGCCACCGCGTGCACCGCTCAATGTGGCGGCGCGCCGTGCGGCGGGGTTCAGCGAGCAGGAGTTGAGCGGGATGGCGGGCGGTGAAGCGGCCTGAGCGCGATGGTTCAGGTGATGATGTCGCTGGTGCGGCAAGGGCGTATCCTTCGCGGCAGAGAGCCGGGAAAGGCTGATCCAGGCCGCGATACGCGATGCACGGGAGCGCAACCGTCAGGAACTGGAGGCATACATGCAAGGGGACACACCATGAGCCAGGCATTCCTGGAAAAGATGAAGGGGTCGTTCCGCGGCATGCTGCACTGGAGCGACCTGGATGCCTTGTGGGAGAAGGTGCGCGCGCAGCCCGAAGGCTGGTACATCGGCATGTCCGGCGAGTCTGCACCACAGGAGGTTGTGCCGGCAGAGACATTGCTTGCCTTCATCAGCGAGGTGGACGGTCTGCTGCGGCGCGAACATGACTGCACGCATTGCGGCATCGTGTATGCCGACGACATCGAACAGCCATCGATCATCAAGATCCACGACCCGGCCAGCATCGGCAGTTCCTGCAGCAGCAGCGTGCCGGCGCCGCCGCGCTGGATACTGAGCCGCATGCCGCCGGCATGGGGGGCGGATGCGGCACCGCTACCCGGCAACCGCCGGCGCTGGTGGGAGAGGTTGTTCGGCGCATGAACGTCCCGCGCGGAAGGTGCGGGAACTGAAACCGGGAGGGTTTATGGAACTGCTTCCTTTTCTGCGCAGGCATCGCGCGATCTATCTGCGCTATACCCTGCTCGGGGTCGCGCTGGTACTGGGCTTCGCATCGGTGCAGCTGTTCGTGCTGTTGCACAATGCCGTTCCGCGCAATTTCATCGTCCCCACTGTGCTCGGCGTGCTGATCGGTCTGCTGTGGTCGACGCTGGTCGCATTGCGGCGCGAGGTGGTGAGTAGTCAGCGGCTGTTCCGCGCCGTGGCCGACCTGGC
>JBBIGX010000133.1:0-4314 GCA_037447315.1 Gallionellaceae bacterium
CGGCCACGCCACTGGCAGCCTGGGCGGGCGACCGTTTCGGCCGCAGGCCGGTGTTGCTGGTCGCCAGCAGCACGGCACTGCTGTCTGGCTTTTTGATGGAACCGCTGCTGAACAGCGGTTCGCCTGTACTCATCACCGCCTTCCTCTCGCTTGAACTGTTCCTGATGGGCGCGACCTTCGCGCCGATGGGGGCGCTGCTGCCGGAGTTGTTCCCCACCCGCGTGCGCTACACCGGTGCGGGCACGGCCTACA
The DNA here is from genome assembly GCA_037447315.1 of Gallionellaceae bacterium. Classification (GTDB taxonomy): domain Bacteria; phylum Pseudomonadota; class Gammaproteobacteria; order Burkholderiales; family Gallionellaceae; genus Sideroxyarcus. The sequence continues at coordinate 253 of JBBIGX010000133.1, forward strand.
ACCTGGGCGGCATCCTCGGCGCTTCGCTGGCCCCTTACATCGCGCAGCAACTGGTGCAGCACGGCGGCTTGAGCTGGGTGGGCGGTTATATCTCGGTGGCGGCGGCGATCAGCCTGCTGGCGGCGTATCTGGTGCATGAGACGCGGGACCGCGAACTGGCATGAGACAGCATCCGCCTGCCATCTTCCTCATGGGCCCCACCGCCTCCGGCAAGACCGGCGTGGCGGTGGAACTTGCGCAGCATTTACCCGTTGAACTCATCAGCGTGGATTCGGCGCTGGTGTTCCGTGACATGAACATCGGCACGGCCAAGCCGGATGCGGCCACGCTGATGAAAGCGCCGCATCACCTGATCGACATCATGGCCCCCACCGCAGCCTACTCCGCTGCGGCCTTTCGCCACGATGCCTTGCGCTTGATGGCGGACATCACCGCACGCGGCAAGGTGCCGTTGCTGGTGGGCGGCACGATGCTTTATTTCAAAGCGCTGCAAGAAGGCTTGAGCGAGCTGCCGCAGGCCGATGCGAGCGTGCGTGCGCGACTGGATGCGGAGATCGCCGAGCGTGGCATTGCGGCATTGCATAAAAGACTGGCCGAAGTGGATCCGGCCACCGCCGCGCGCCTGCACAGCACCGACACGCAGCGCATCCAGCGCGCGATGGAAGTCTATCTGGTCTCGGGCAAACCGATGTCGGAACTCATCCAGCAGCAGGCACAAGCCGAACCGCCTTACCGCATCCTGCCCATCGCCCTGCTCCCCTCCGACCGCGCCGTGCTGCACCAGCGCATCGCAGTGCGCTTCCAGCAGATGCTGAAGGACGGGCTGGTGGACGAACTGCGCGACCTGCGCCGGAAGTACGCGCTGCACCGCGACATGACTTCGATGCGTTGCGTGGGCTACCGCCAGGCGTGGGAGTTTCTGGAAGGCGAGATTTCAGAAGACGAACTGCAGGAGAAAGGCATCGCGGCGACGCGGCAACTGGCGAAACGTCAACTCACCTGGCTGCGCGGCATGCCGGGCAATATCGAGCTGGATTGTCTGGCGGATGGCCTGTACGGATCGGTGCATGCGGCATGCACCGCTTTCCTGGATGCTAGCCGGGACTGACGGCTCCTCCCGCAACGGCATTCCTTGCCGGCCAGTAATCGCCCTCGTTCAGCAAATGCTCAATGCTTCTCGTCGCATCGTTGCGCGCATAGCCGATCCACGCCATGCGGTAGCCTCCGACCTGCACCACCACCTGCCACATCTGCTGCACCAGGCTGTTTTCGTCCGTCGCATGGATCAGCGCCTGATTGCTGGCAATGATGGGGCGCAGCGCGCTGCAGTTCGCGCTGGTACCGTTTGCGATGTCGATGGCGTAGCCGGCCAGCCATGTTCTCGCCCCCTGCGGGATGGGAAATTTGATCGTGAGGTAGGCTGCGTCCATTCAGCTCCTCATCCAGAGGCAACACCTCTCCCGTGGAAGCGGTGTGCCAATCGAAGGCATACTTCATAATAGGGGGGAGCGCCTTGAACGGGATGCCCGCACAGCGCTGGTAGGCACGATTGGCGCGGACGATGCGGAAATCCCTGTCGTGGATGAACACCGGGTCGTCGATGGCATCCAGCGCGGCGATCCATTCGCTATATGCCTGCTCGATCTGGCAGTACGCCGGATCGAGTTCGGATTGGAGATCGTCCTCTGGAGTGCTCAAGATCTGGCCTCGTTCGAAGTCATGCTACCCGATGGATGGAACAACCCTGTGTGGAAGCATGTTACACCCGAACATGCGCGGGAAGCCGGATGTCAGTGCGGTTTGGACAAGTCGCAGGCGTTGCCCTCGTCCGGCGTGACCAGCGCCATGGCGTCGGTGGCCGGGATACGCAGCAGCTCGCCGATGTCCTTGTAATCGTCGGGCAGTGCAGCATCGTCCCAGCCGTTGGCGGAATGGCGCGCCAGATTGACTGCCAGCACCACGTTGCGCACACGCTGTTTGCTGGTATTCGCGTCATCCATCAGCGTCAGCAGGAGCTGCGGCAGGTTCCATTCCTTGATCAGCACTTTCTGCAGGTCGTGCAGATTGAAACCGAGTACCTGTTCCTGGACGGCCTTGCTGCGCAAGGACTTGTCCTGTTTCTGGATGCTGCGGATCTTCAGCATGTCGGCCGGCGCGTAAATCCACATCAGCATCTCGGACAGGTCGTGCAACAGTGCGGCGATGCGTACTTCCTCGAAATGCAGGTCGTTGAGGCGGATGGCCCAGTCGCGCGCGTACTCGGCGGCACGGTGCGAACGGTGCACCACGTGCAGCAGCTGGACGAGTGCCTCGGTCTGGCCTTTGAGCACATCCTGCACCAGCGGGCTGGCCGGCACCTTGTTGTAGAAAGTTTCGACGCCCATCATCAGCAGCGCCTGCTCGATCTGCACGACTTCGCTGGTCTGGCTGCGGCGCTTGTGCTGCTGCAGGTAGCGGAGCAGCTTGACGGTGAGCATGGGATCGGGGGAAATCGCATCCGATACGCTGCGTGCGCTGAGTTTGTTGACGTCTTCGCGCAGGGCATCGAGCTCGCGCGCGGTCTGTTTCAGGACAGGGATGTCGGCCTGAGTCAGGAACGCGACTCTGGCGCTGAGTTTGTCGGTATTCTGCTCTGGCATGTTCCCTCCCCCTCGGGTGCCCTTGCAGTGAAGTTTACGACACTTCCCGGCGTTTCTTTAGCTTTGTAGCGCGAGCAGGCCGCTGCGCCCCTCGATCGTCCCCTGGCTCACCGGATGGCGCGGCAGTTTCGACTTGTCCAGCGCCTGCAGATACTGCCGCATGGAAACCAACTCATAGCCCTGCCCGCGCCAGCCTTCCAGCAACTGTTCGAAGACGGGCATCCACTTCTGCCCTTCCAGCTCGGCATGCAAGGTGTAGACATGGCCATGTTCGGCTTCTTGCGCCGTCAGCGCCAGCAAGTGCTGCGCGACGTTGTCCACCGTGATGCCGTCGCGTCCGATCAGCTCGTCCAGCGTGGGCAAGGTGGTCGGCAGTTGCGGGCAGGCGATGATCTCGGCATCCCAGGTCGGGAGGAAAGGATGCGTGCCGCGCGTGTCGGAACTGTAATCGAGGCCCAGGCGCTGGGTCTGGCGCAGGGCATAGCGGTTGGTCTGCCAGCCGGCTGCGGCATGCGCCTTGGGCGTCTCGCCGAAGATCTCGGTATAACGCTCGACCGCGCGCTGCATCTCGCGCTCGGTCCATTTGGCATCCTTCCCGGCGACATGATCCTGCCAGCGGATATGGTCATAGCAATGGATACCGGTCTCGAAACCGGCATCGCGCACCGCACGCATGACGTCCGCGCATTTCCTGCCGATGTCCGGTCCCGGCAACAAGGTGCCGTACAGCAGGGTCTTGATGCCGTAGTGCTCGACCACCGAGGTGCGCGACACCTTCTTCATGAAGCCGGGGCGGAACACGCGCTTGATGGCGCGGCCGGTATGGTCCGGGCCAAGCGAGAAGAAGAAGGTGGCTTGTGCCTGATGGCGCTGCAATGCCTCGACCAGACGCGGCACCCCTTCGCGCGTGCCCCGATAGGTGTCGACGTCGATCTTGAGAGCGATCTGTTTCATTTCAGAATACGGAATACAGCCATCAGGATACAGGTGGGTTTGGCTGAATCCCGTATCCTGTATCCTGACACCTGAAGTTAGTCGACGAGGCCCTTCGCCTCCGCGATCTGCGTGCGATAAGCGTCGTAGATCTTGCGCAGGGTGTCGGCCATGTTGGTGGTCGGCTTCCAGCCCAGGTCTTCGCAGGTGTTGGTGATCTTGGGCACGCGGTTCTGTACGTCCTGATAGCCCTTGCCGTAGTAGGCATCGGAGGTGGTCTCGACGATCTTCACCTTTTTCGCGGATTCGGCGTATTCGGGATACTCGGCGGCCAGCTTCAGCATCATGTCGGCCAGGTCGCGGATGGAGTAGTTGTTGCTTGGGTTGCCGATGTTGTAGATCTTGCCGGTGGCGACCCCGTTCTTGTTCTCGATGATCTTCATCAGCGCGTCGATGCCGTCGTCGATGTAGGTGAAGGTGCGTTTCTGGT
>JBBIGX010000134.1:0-4287 GCA_037447315.1 Gallionellaceae bacterium
CGTCGACCTCTACCAGATCCACTGGCCGGACCGCTACGTACCGATGTTCGGCGCCACCAGCTACGACGTATCGCAGGAGCGCGACAGCACGCCCATCGCCGACCAGTTGCAGGCCTTGGGCGAACTCATTCAGGCCGGCAAGGTGCGTTACCTCGGCCTGTCCAATGAGACGCCGTGGGGGGTGATGGCGTTCGTGCGCTGCGCCGAACAGCTCGGCCTGCCGAAGATCATCAGCATCCAGAACGCCTACAGTCTGCTGAACCGTACTTTCGAGAACGGCCTGGCCGAGGTCTGCCGCCATGCCGGTGTCGGCCTGCTGGCCTACAGCCCGCTCGCCTTCGGCCACCTCAGCGGCAAATATCTGGCCGACCCGCAGGCACGCGGCCGCATCACCCTGTTCCCCGGTTTCGGCCAGCGCTACAACAAACCCAACGTCCCGGCGGCCACGGCCGAATATGTGCGTATCGCACGGGATGCCGGCATCACCCCGGCTACGCTGGCCCTCGCCTTTGCCCGCACGCGCTGGTTCACTGGCAGCGTCATCCTTGGTGCCACCACGCTGGAACAGCTCGGGGAAGACATCGGCAGCATGGATGTGACGCTGCCGGACGAGGTGCTGGCAAGGATAGACGAGGTACACCGGCGCTATCCCGACCCCGCGCCATGAGGGAGCGCTTTTTTGCCCGGAGTGGACTATCATACGGGCGCCGCTCAGCCGAATTTTTCAGGGAGATCGTCAGATGGTGAAGAAAATCGTTGCGCTGGTCCTCATCCTGGCTGCATCCGGGACGTGGTTCTATCTCGACCAGATGAACAAGAAGGAGATCGCGGCTGCAGAGGAACTGCGCCAGGCGATGGAAGCCGCGCGCGCCAAGGCACAGGCGATCGCCGCAGCCCGTGCGAAGTTCGAGGCGCAAATCACCGCCGAACTGAACGCCTGCAAGGCGGAAGCAGAAAAAGCCAAGGAAGCCTATCTGGACAGCCACAAGCAGCCGGTCAAGCGCAAACCGGGAGAATTCACCATCCCGCAAACCGTGGTGGATGAAGCGACCGCGACGCTGGAGTCCGCCAATGCTGCCTGCCAGGCCACCTACGATGGCCGACTGGCAAGCGGTCAGTGAATACCTGAATTCCCTCCCTGCCTGTCCCCCTTGCTGTCATCGGGGAGCAGGCAGGCCGGTTCCTTGCAGCCGAACACCGAGAAGTAGCGCCACCACACCCCCAGTAACACCGGGAACAGCAGCAGCCAGAACCCGTTCCCGTCCTCAGCCAAAGACAGCTCCCCCCGCCACCCCCCCACCGTCACCTTGACGCAGACGACCCACAGCCCCAGCAAGCCCACCAGCTCGCTCTTCACGTCGCGGTTCCTCGGCTGTGATGCGGCAGTTCAAGATATCGCCGCGTCTGCATCTCGGTCAGGCGGCTGGTGATGCGCTGCGCCTCGCTGTCGTACCGACCTGCCTCGTACAGCGCCTCCGGCGCCACCTCGAACGAGGCGACCAGCTTGACGTGATTGTCATACAGCACATCGATCAGCCAGGTGAAACGGCGCGCCGCCGCGCCGTTCTCGGTGGACAAGGGCGGGATGCCGGAAAGGAACAGCGTCGGGTAACGCTGAGCGATCTCCAGATAGTCCGAGGCATCATGGATGCCGCCGCACAGCTCCCCGAAATCGAACCACACCACCTCGCGCGAATGGCGTCGCACCTGAATGTCGATGTTGCGCACATGGATGACTTCCGTCCCGGCATGCATGCCCGCCGTGAGACGCTGGTACAACGACGCCATCCGCCCCTCGGTCGCCGGGTCGTCCGCGCGCATGAACAGCGGGTCGCGCACCATCTGTACCATGCGGTAATCGGTATCGCTATCGAGGTGGATCACCTTCAGCTCACGCTTGAGCAAAGCGATGGCGGGCAGAAAGTTCTGCCGCTGCAAGCCGTTCGGGTACAACCCGTCGGGCGGAAAGTTGGACGTGGTGAGCAACACCACACCGCGTTCGAACAGCGCTTCCAGCAGACGCCCCAGGATCATCGCGTCGGCGATGTCATCGACGTGGAACTCGTCCAGACACAGCAGGCGGGTGTCGCGCTCGATCTGGTCGGCCAGCGCAAGCAGCGGGTCGCGATCATGCGCGAGCCGTTTCATCTCCCGATGCACCTCGACCATGAAGTGGTGGAAATGCAGGCGGCGTTTACGGCGGTACGGCAGGCAATGGTAGAAACCGTCCATCAGGAAGGTCTTGCCGCGCCCCGCCCCAGATGTACAAGCCCCTGGGCACCTCCGGGCTCAACAGGCTGCGTCCGAGGAACTGGTTGCGTTTCTGTTTGAACGCCATCAATTGCTGCCACAGCGCTTCCAGCTCGCCGATGGCGGCCATCTGCCGCGCATCGCAAACGAAGCCGGCCTTGTCGCAGGCACGCTGATACCAGGCCTTGGGGCTGATGGCAGCCTCTTCCGTCATGCCGCCACCTCGATAAACTCCAGCGCATTGCCGTCCGGATCGCGGCAGAACAAGGCCTTGCGCCCGGACTGACTGAGCGTGAACGCGATGCCATGCTGCAACAGCCGTTGCGCCAGTGCGTTCAGGTCATCCACTGCCAGCGCGACATGCCGGTCGCGTCCGCCGTGCGCCGGGCGCTGCAAGCCGGCCTCGGGATCGGGCAAGGCCATGAGGTGTAGCTGTTGTGCACCGACGTCATACCAGACGCCATCGAACGCCATCAGCGGCCGCTTCGGGTCGGGGCGCAAACCGAGCGTCCCCTCATAGAAGACTCGCGATCGCTGCAGATCGCCGCTGAGGAAGGTCGCATGATGCAGACCAAGGATCATGACTTGACCGGCACGACCTTGCCCGCCGCCAGCTTGGCGCGCTGGCGGGCTTCATCCGTGTCCTTGCCGTTGGCCAGCGCCACTCCCATGCGGCGCTTCTTGAACGCTTCCGGCTTGCCGAACAGGCGGATGTCGGATTCGGGCACGCGCAGCGCCTCGTCCACCCCCTGGAAGGCGATACCCTGCTCATCCATCTGGCCATAGATGACAGCCGATGCGCCGGTGGCACGCATGGAGACATCCACCGGCAGACCGAGGATGGCGCGGGCATGCAGTTCGAATTCGTTGAAACGCTGGGTGCACATGGTGACCATACCGGTGTCGTGCGGGCGCGGGCTGACTTCGGAGAACCACACCATATCGCCCTTCACGAACAGCTCGACACCGAAAATGCCTTGTCCGCCCAAATCGTCGGTGACCTTCTTGGCGATCTCGCGCGAGCGCTGTAGCGCGGTCTCCGTCATCGCCATCGGCTGCCAGCTCTCGACGTAATCGCCCTGTACCTGCACGTGGCCGATGGGTTCGCAGAAATGGGTTTCGATCTTGCCGTCTGCGCCCAATGCACGCACGGTGAGCTGGGTGATCTCGTAATCGAAGTCGATGAAGCCTTCGACGATGACCCGGCCCTGGTTCACGCGCGAGCCGCTAGCGGCGTAGTCCCACGCTTGCTTGACGTCGGCAGGACCATCCACCTTCGACTGCCCCTTGCCGGAAGAGGACATCACCGGCTTGACGATGCAGGGATAACCGATGCCGCCGTCGATGGTGGCCTGCAACTCTTCCAGACTGTTGGCGAACTGGTACGGCGAAGTCGGCAGACCCAGCGTCTCGGCCGCGAGGCGGCGAATACCTTCGCGGTTCATGGTGAGCCGCGCGGCACGGGCGGTGGGGATCACGCGCGCCAGCCCCTCGGCTTCGATCTTCTCCAGCATGTCGGTGGCGATGGCTTCGATCTCCGGCACGATGATGTGCGGCTGCTCCCGTTCGACCAGTGTGCGCAGTGCGGCACCGTCCGCCATGTTGATGACATGCGCGCGGTGCGCCACTTGGTGGCCGGGCGCGTTCGCGTAGCGGTCTACCGCGATGACTTCCACGCCGAGACGTTGCAGGGCGATGATGACTTCCTTGCCAAGTTCGCCCGAGCCCAGCAGCATGACTTTGGTGGCGGAAGGAGAAAGCGGTGTGCCGAGGGTGACGGGTTTCATGACAGCTGGAAGGTACGGGTTGAGATGGCGGAATTATAGCGAAGGAGTAAGATGCACCCGTCATCCAGTTTGTCCCATCCATCGATGAAGGAGCATGCCATGACCGATATCGGCTCCCTGCTCGGCGTCGAAGCCGAATCCCTGCTCAATCACCGCTGCACCGGCATTCCCAAGGAAGCGCTACATGTGCCAGGCCCGGACTATGTGGACCGCGTGGTGGCGCTGAAGGACCGCAAGACCGCCGTGCTGC